>JADEZP010000090.1 GCA_015206805.1 Quinella sp. 1Q7
ACGTCCGCGAACTTTTGGAGCCCGAAGGCATTTCCGACGACGACATAACCACGATAATTTCACACGGCTACGGCTTGACGGGCGCGACAATTAAGCCGACGACCGACTGTCAAAAATCGCTGTTCGCCGTCGACGAACTCACGGGCATTGTCCACGCCTACGCACTCATGCGCCCCGAAAAGATGTCCGGCATGTCCGTCAAGAGCCTCAAGAAAAAATTCAAGGACAAACGTTTTGCCGCCAAATGCAACCGTGAAGTCATTCAGCGCGGCGCGGACGACCTCGGTATCGACCTCGGCACGCTCATGGAACTTTGTATCAAGGGTATGACTGAACGCGCCGACGAACTCGACCTTTAAGCCGTAAACTAAAATGTGCCTTGCGGCGATACCTTCCCGCAGAACCTTCGGCGAGTTTCTTTTGATAGAAACGACTGACAGCAGATTCTTTGAAAGCGACAAGCCAAACCGCTCTTGACGATTCAAGCAACTGTAACTGCTCCAAGTATTGGCGGATAATCAGCGATAAACTCGATGAGGCAAGAACGATTCCAAATGAATTTTTAGCGCGTTGTTGAATTTGATTGGCTTTATCGAGTCCGAAACGCCCGCAAGAAGTTTTACTCAAAATATCGGTCAGAATTTGAGTGTCGACCGACAATATTTTTTGGTCGAGCAGTTCGATAATTCATGCATTGCAGCTCAAAACCTGTTCAGCGATGATAAGACACAATTTCAGCCGTCTCATAATTCCGCAGGTCAAAGTCTGCACTTAATTATGCTTGAACCAGTCGTTTCGGCGGCGGACGTGATGTTGACTGCGGTCGAAACCTTTATTGAAACCGTCGCGGCATTCTATTTCTGCAATCGTCGACGCAAGTAGCAGTAATCAAATCCTGCGCCCGCTAATCGGACTCCTCAACCGATTACGGCAAAACGAAGCCCCCGTACATAAACTGCGCGGGGGTAAATCAACGGAATGTGAAATGTACGTTTCTTAGAGGCGTCTAAAATTTATCACGCGAACGCGCCGCTGTCAATCGGCGGAAAATGCGTAACCCCCGCCGTGTTGTCGTTCCGACGGGGGCTCTAGCAAAGCGCGTTTGTTGTCAAGCCTCGCATTTTGGAAAGGAGGCATGCACGCAAAATTTAGCACATATTCAACCGTCCGTCAAGCGGCGATAAAATTTCATCAGCTCCGCAACCACACGCGCCTCGTCCGTGAAAAAATTTTCGTAGCCGTAGGCAAGCGCAACCGCCATATCGTTCATCTTGTGGGCGTCGCGCAAGGCGTCGGGCATCGTGTCTTCGTTGTACAGCGCGGCAAATGTCCACGTCGGGAATTTCGACCGCACATCCAAAATATTTTGCGCCGTCGCCTCAATCATGCGTCGACGTTCCGAAGTCACCGCCGCCCACGGAAAATTATTGTACACGACCGTTGCCGAATAACGATAGCGACTTTCCAATCGTCCGCAAAATGTTTTCGTCCACGCCATATGAATTGAACTTGTCAACACGCCGAAGTGATACAACGTCGCCTCTGGAACAATTAATGCGGCGTCGCTGGCAATCGTTTTCGGTAACATGAATTCCATTGGAATATACGCGCGATTTTCGGAACTGACACGCGGCACTAAAATATAATCCGTCGACGGCTGTCTGTTCTCCGCGAAAAGCCACGGCGTATCGGCAAGTTTGCGAGTTGCAGCGCGTTTACTCAACGAACGATATTTGCGGCAAGCTTCCACACGTTCGGCAACAAGCGGCATAGTTTTAATCGTGTCGAGCTCCACGCCGTCAAGCCATAAGCAATAACGTTTCTTGCCGCGAATAAATTCTGCCGAGCCGATATACGGGCGAATGTACTGCGCGGCGTTCGGCTCACGTTGCAGGAAGTAGTCGAGGTCGTCGGCTTCGATAATCAATGCGCCGCCGTCATTGGGCATACTGCCGAAACGAATTTGCGGCACGCCGTCTTGCAAGGGCTCGTTGCGGCTCTCGACGAAAATATCTTCGCCGTCGACAAGGTAAGCGTTGATGTTATCGGCAGTTCGCGCGACGCCGTCGACGAAAATTTTCTTGGGCTTGACGTTGGCGGCGCGGCTGAATCCGACAACGACGCAGTGAACGTGCGCCATATTCTCGGAGTCGCTCAACCATTTGAAGGTGCGGTGCGCGAAGTCGATATGAATTCCGTCGGCGAAAAGATTTTTCCACAACGCGCCGATTGAATCGCCTTGGCAAACGGAATTCGTCGACACGAACGCGCAACGAATCTTCCTGCCGCGAATAAAATCCGCCGCGCGTTTGTACCAGCATGTGACGTAATCGAGGTTGCCGAGGTTTTGCCAACCGCCGAAGACGATTTGAATGTCGCGAGCCTGTTCGTCGGATTTGAGCCGTGCGCCGACAAAGGGCGGGTTGCCGATAATGTAGGTGACGTTCGGCGCGACGGTTGCCCAATCGATTCGCAGGGCGTTGGCGCGGACGACGGTCGCATAATTTTTCAGCGGCAGTGCCTGCAAATTCGTGGCGATGGCGTCTTCAGTCTGTTGGAGCATTTGATTTTCGGCAATCCACAGCGCGACTTTTGCGACGGCGACGGCGAACGAATCAATCTCGATGCCGTAGAACTGATTGATTGAAACTTTGACGGGATTGGCGGGCAGGTCGACGAGCGGGCGCAGTTCCTCCAGAATTTCGTTTTCAAGTCGGCGCAGACTCAAGTAGGTCTCCGTCAAAAAATTACCGCTGCCGCACGCGGGGTCGAGGAACTTCAAGGCGGCGAGCTTATTTTGGAGCGCGAACAGTGCTTGCGGACGATTGCGCTTGTGCATGCGTTTGATGTCGGCAAATTCGTCGCGCAGGTCGTCAAGGAACAGCGGGTCAATGACTTTGTGGATGTTGTCGGTCGACGTGTAAAACATGCCGCTTGCGCGTTGACGTTTGGCGCGGCTGAAAGTTGACTCGAACATTGCGCCGAAGACGGGCGGGTCAATTTCGTGCCAGCTGAATTTTTTGCGGGCGTTGAGTGCGCCGATACTTTCTGCGGGATTGTCGACGCGGCTGTTGAATTCGGGCAGGGGAATTTTTTCGTCGAAGAGCCCGCCGTTGACATACGGGAATTTTTTCAGCGCGTCGTCGAAATTTTGACGGCGGTCGTCGGGCGTATTGAGCACGTCGAAAATTCTTTGGAGCGCGAAATTTCTTTCGGTGTGCGGAAAACTTTGCAGGTAGCCGAAAAATTTATCGTCGCCGAAAAGTTTTGCGTCGTCGGCATACAAGCAGAATACCAGCCGCGTACAAATTTTATTTAGCGCGTCCTCGAAGTCGGCGACTTGGTTGCGCTGATAATTTTTCGCGAAGGTGTCGTAAATCTTCGTGATGACGTCGAGCGCGTCCTTGGAAATTTTTTCGGCGGGCGGCGTAGTGTCGGCGGCGGGGTCGATTAAAAATTTCAGCCGCTCGAATTGATAGCGCAAGTCGCGCAACTTGATGATTGTCGTCGCGGCGTCGAATAAATTTTTCGTGCGGTCGTAAATGTGGAACTCGGCGAAATTGCACGTGACAATCCAACGCGGCTTATCTTTGGCGGGCAGGGCGTCGGCGTAGCGTTTCGCCTGTTCGTAAGGCGTGAGCAACTTCTCGTCGGATTGCGGATATTTTTTCGACAGGTCGACGCCGAAACTTTTGTGCTCAATCAAAACTTTAGTTTCGGCAATGTAAGCGTCAATGTGCCAACCGCCGACGGGCTTTTGAAATTCAATCAGACGTTCGGGCTTATCGACGCCGAACACGTCGCGCAACAGCGTCCACCAAAATTTCTGGTAGTTGCCGCTTTCGCCGCCGCCGTCGTACCAATCGTCGACAAATTCTTTTACACTCATGGCGAATCTCCCTTGCAAAAAAAATCCGTGTCCGTTATAATTTCGACGGGTCAAGAAAAATGCCCCGCGAAGTTTGCGAGGCACTGTGCTCGTCAGGCGGTCTTGCCCCCTGTGTATGTTTTAAGGTGCTACGATTAATGGTTAAACTTCAGCCGCGTGAGTGGGAGCTCAGGCGGCTGTTCCGCTTAATACGAGGAAAACGATTTTAATATTGATTCGCGGTAACGACTTACGGTTATCTAAACGTTGGATAGAACACCATTTGGATGCAAACCTTGTGCTCACCAGTTCGCACGCGCCGTTGCCCGCCTTTGCCGCATTGGCGACAAGCACAAGCTGATTATAAACCATGAGCCGTTGAATTTCAAGGCAGCGTTCATTTTTTTTACAGCTTGCCAAAAATTTGCGCGTCGATTATAATTTCGTCGGGTCAAGAAAAATGCCCCGCGAGTTTGCGAGGCACTGTGCTCGTCAGGCGGTCTTGCCCCCATCATCTCTAGCGTCGAAGTAAAAGCCTAGCCGCTATGCTCCGGTAAAGCTTAGGCGGCTGTTCCGCTCATTGCGAGGAGGATAATCCCCGTGATAGCGATTGTTCTGATTATAAACCAGAATACGCGTTTCATAAGCGCAACCCCCCTTTCAGGGGGCTTTGGTCTCAACCGCCCGTGCCGCATTGGCAACAAGCACGAACGAATTATAGAACACGAACTGATAAATTTCAAGCAAATATTTGAACCCTCCACGGCGGAGGGAATTTTTTTGGGCGGTGAATCGTCGGAGACATGAGCAATTTCATTGAACTTGGCAAAAAAATTTACGACCTGCAAAATCCGCGTGAGGCGCATCGATTCGCGGTATTCGTGGCGCGGTGTTTACTGCACCCGCAACGAATGAGTCGACTTGAAAAATTTTTCGGGCAGTCGGAACTTTTGCGGCAGGTCGCGCAAGGTTACCCGTTTGTCTTCGAGCAGGCAACGCGGGCATTTTTTTATTGGCGGTCGACATTCGAGGAGCGCGCGCGGCTTATCGAAGACAACATGAAATTTTTGACGGCGCGTTTCAACGATGATTTCATGCTGAAACTTTACGGCGACAAAAAAATTGAGCTGTGGCGCATGACGCTTGACGACACGCTCGGCGAAATGAATTTGGTACTTTGCGCGGAGTCGGGTCAGCGCAAGGAGGGACTTGCCGCCGTGATGTTCAATTTGCCCGGCGAAGTGCCCGTGTACCAGATTTTATTTTGGATTGCCCGCGACGAACTGATTAACCGCGACGGCGCGTGGAGCATGTGGATTGGCGCAATGCAGGGTCCCAACGTCGACGACGCTAAAGATTTGGTCAAGCGCATAACGAAACGTTGCCACGCTTACCGCACGAAAAATTTGATTCTTTACGCCGCGCAGTCCGTCGCCAGAAATTTCGGCGTCGAAAAAATTTTCGCCGTCACGAACGCGGGCTACTACGCGAACAATCACGTCCGCAGCGACAGGAAGCTTAAAACGTCGTTCGGAGATTTTTGGTCGGAGGTCGGCGGCATCGAGACTCACGACGCGCGATTTTTCGAGTTGCCGTTGACGGAGACTCGCAAGACTGTCGAGGAAATTCCGTCGCACAAGCGGGCGCAATATCGTCGGCGATTCGCACTGCTGGACGATTTGGACGCGTCAATCGCCGCGACGTTGCGGACTTTCAAGCGTGCGGAGGTGTCGGCGTGAGGATTGCGATATTTGAAAACATCATGACGCCCGGCGGTCACGAAGTCGAGTTCGACAGGATTTTGGTCGAGGAATTCCGCGCACTCGGTCACGCCGTCGAGTTCTACGTTCCCGAAAATTTTTCGTTCCAATTCGATTATCAAACGCCCGTCACGCGGCTCAAAGGCGACGCCGTCACCTACACGAATTCGCGCGGCTGGCGGAAAATTTTTTCGGCGGCGAAGCGTGAGATCAATCGTCAACGTTGGTATTCGCAGCTTGCCGACGCGCAAAAAAATTTCGACGCGCTGATTGTGCCGACGTCGACTTATCGTTACCTGCGCGCATTGAATCACAGTGTCTTGAAAAAAATTTCCGTGCCGATGATTTTCATCCTGCACGGAATCAATCCGACCGAGGCTCCGAAATTTTTGGCGGCGGCTGACAAATTGGCGGGCAACAGGAACATCAAGCCCGTCGTGCTGACGTTCGGCGACAACATCTTCGGCGAACGGCGCGAAAATATTTTCACCATTTACCCGCCGACATACACCGCCCGCGATTTGAAAGTTGCGCCGAAAATTTCTGCGGCGGGCGACGTGCTCAAAGTCGGATTCTTCGGGCAGTATCGTCGCGAAAAAAATCTGCGCGGGCTGTTGGAAGTTTTTTTGCGCGGGAAGTACACGCGGCGCGTCGAACTGCAGGTGCAGGGCTCGACAATGCACGCGGAGGACGCGGCGGACTTTGAGGACATCATTCGACAATATCGCGGCGACGAACGGTTGAGTTTCCTGCACAAAGGCTTAATCGGCGCGGAGTGGCAACGGGCGATTTTGGGCGTCGACGCGCTGTTGATGCCGTATTCCGCGCCGCGCTACCGTTATCATTGGGGCGGAATGCTTTTCACGGCTATCGGCTTCGGCAAGCCCGTCGTTGCAAGCGACGACATGAATCCCGAAGTTTTTGCGCAATACCGCGTCGGCGAAACTTTCCCCGCCGGAAACGTCGACGCGCTCGGCAATGTGCTGGAGGCGTTCATTAACGACTTCGACAAAAATTTTCCGACATACGCCGAAAATTTGCGTGCGGCGGGCGAAGAATTTTCCCCCGTGAACTTTGTGCGGCGGCTCGAAAAAATTATTAGTCTTCGCGGGCAGTGAGTGTCGTGCGCCGAATGTTGACGCGTTCGGCAATGTGCCGCATACGCCGAAAATTTGCGTGCGGCGGGCGATGAATTTTCTCCCGTGAATTTTGCGCGGCGGCTCGAAAAAATCATCCGCCAATAAAAATTTTCCCTGCCGAGTGCGGGGATTTTTTTTATCCGACGCGAAAAACTTTTTGTGCTTTAAGGCGGTGCATGATATAATCGCGCCGTTGATTCGGCAAAAAATTTTTCGGCGGTGATTCAAATGGTCGTGGAAATTATCAGCGTTGGCACCGAAATTTTGATGGGCAACATCGTCAACACGAACGCGCAATATCTTGCGAAACGATTGGCGCATTTGGGCTTCGACTGCCATTTTCAAACGGTCGTCGGAGACAATCCCGCACGCATAAAATCCGCGCTTGATGTCGCTTACACGCGGGCGGACGCCGTGATTATGACGGGCGGGCTCGGTCCTACGAAAGACGACTTGACTAAAGAAATGCTCATTGAATATTTCGGCAAGCGTCCCGTCGTCGACGAACAAGTTCTGAATTTTTTGGAGGAGCGGTCGCGGGCACGCGGCTTTGCGAAACTTTCCGACGGCATGAAAAAACAAGCGGTCGTCCCCGCCGATTCGCTGATACTTTACAATCACCACGGCACCGCGCCCGGTTGCGTCATGGAGCACGACGGCAAAGTTTGTATCCTGTTGCCCGGTCCGCCGCACGAAATGCAACCGATGTTCGAGGAATGTTGCGAGCTTTATCTCAACGGCAGACGCGACAAAATTCTCGTGTCGATTATCATCAAGTGTATCAGCAAATTCGACGCGCCCGTTTCGATTGTCGGGGAGTCGCCCGTTGCCGACAGACTTGCCGAACTTTTGGACGGCGTCAATCCGACCGTCGCCACATACGCCAAGGAGGACGGCTGTATCGTTCGCGTGACGGCGGCGGCTCAAACTCACGACGACGCACTGAAAATTCTGCAACCCGTCGTCGACATGTGCAGGGCGCGTATCGGCGAAGAATATATCCGCTACGTTAAAGAGGACATTGATTGAAGGGGGCACAGCTTTATGATTATTGTGACGGGCGGCGCGGGCTTTATCGGCAGCAATATCGTTCGCGCACTGAACGAACGCGGGCGCAACGACATTATGATTGTCGACGACCTCGGCGACGGCGATAAGTTCAAAAATTTAATCGGACTGCGTTTCATGGACTATCAACACAAGGACGACTTCCTTAAGCTTCTGTCGAGCGCAACTTTCGGCACGAACGTCGAGGCGATTTTTCACCAAGGCGCGTGCTCCGACACAATGCAATACGACGTCAACTTCATGATGCGCACCAATTACGACTACTCCAAGGAAATTCTGCGCTTCTGCGTCCGCAAGCAAATTCCGCTGATTTATGCGTCGAGCGCGTCTGTTTACGGTCTGGGCAAGAAAGGCTTCCGCGAAGACGAATCCTGCGAAATGCCGCTCAATCCCTACGCGTTCTCAAAGCTGATGTTCGACCGCTACGTCCGCCAATTCCTGAACGCGTCCAAAAGCAAAATTATCGGCTTGCGGTATTTTAACGTCTTCGGTCAGCAGGAAGGTCACAAAGGCAAGATGGCGTCGATTTTCTACCAGATTTACAAGCGCATGAAACTCGGCGGCGGACCGCGACTTTTCAAGGGCACGGACGGCTACGGAGACGGCGAACAGAAACGCGACTTTATCTACGTCAAGGACGTGGCGAAAATCAATCTGTGGTGCCTTGAGAGCGACGTTGCCAACGGAATTTACAACTGCGGCACGGGACACGCTCACACCTTCAACGCGGCGGCAAAGGCAATGATTGAGTCAATGCACTCCAAAATGCGCACGACCTATTGCGACTTCCCCGACGAACTGCGCGGCAAATATCAAAGCTTCACGGAGGCGGACATGAAGAAACTTACGGCGGCGGGCTACAAAGGCGGCTTCACGAATTTTGTTATCGCCGTCGACGAGTACTGCAAATTTTTGGAGGCGGGCGGCTACTACACGTTGGAGGGCAAATCATGAAAAAATTTTTTATCGCGACGTTGGCGGCGGTGCTCATGCTGTCGACGACAACCGTTTGCGCCGCGCAGGAATTGCCCGACGACTTGACGGTCATGCAGGCGTTGAGTCAGCGCAAGACGAGCCGAAATTTCGTCGACAGCGATTTGTCGGAGGCGCAACTGTTGAAAATTCTGTGGGCGGCGAACGGCATCAATCGTCCCGACGGCAAGCGCGTCAATCCTGCGGCACTGGGCGTCTATTCCGTCGAGGTCTACGCCGTCACGCGCGAAGGTATTTACCGCTACGACGAAGTCGCCAACAAACTCAATCTGATTGCGGCGGGCGATTATCGCATGTCGACGACGACGGGTCAAGCTTTCGTCGGCAAGGCGGCTGTCAATCTGGTTTACGTCGAGACGCCCGACGCGTGGCTGAACTCCAAACATCGCGTCCCGTCGCGTGAACATCAGCTTGCCTTCGCGAACATTGCGGTCGGCTCAATGATTCAGAGCGTCGCGCTTGCCGCGCAGTCCGAAGGGCTCGGCAACTGCGTGCGCGGCTCAATCAATCGCGACGAATTCGCCAAGCTCGCCAAACTTTCCACCGACAAAACAATTTTGCTTGCGCAGAGCGTCGGTAAAACTGCTTAACGCTTTCAAACGCGGCGACAAATTTACGGTCGTCGCAAACTTTGACGCGCCAACTGTTACGCCGCTTTCAAAGCGGCTCGGTCACATCAAATAAACTTTTGGAGGTGATTTTGTGTTCATCAGAAAAATTTTCGGCTTGATGCTCGCGGCAATGTTGCTCGTCCTGCCGCAAACCGTTTCCGCCGAAAAAACCGACTGGTTCGACCGCAGCTACAACTTCCGCAACATAAGGACAGTCATTGTCTTTGACGCGGCGTTTCGTCCCGGCACGGATTACGGCGGCTCAATCGAGGCGCGCAACCTGCAAGACAGTTTCGCGCAAAATTCGAGCAAACTCAAGTGCAACGTGCTGACGGAGGCGGAGGCGCGTCGGGAGCTTGCTTATCGGCTGGGCATAAATTTCAACATGATGTCTTACGAGCAGTCGCGGCAGGTCATAATGCAGAACGCGTATCAAATTGCCGATGCGTGGGTTACCGGCGTTGTCGACAACTTGAATCACAGCTACTACGTTCAGCCCGCGCGAACCGTCTGGGAGCAACGCCGCGAAACGCGCAAATATTACGACAGATGGGGCAACCGTCGCGAAGAGACTTATTACGTTCAAGTGCCCGTCACGTATCCGCCGCGCCGCGTCGATACAACTTCCATTCAAATGACGCTGGAAATGTACGAGGCTCGCAACGGCGCGTTGATTTTCGCACGCAAGGATGTCCGCGACCGCGAAGATTATCACGCGGAAAAGGGCATGTTCGGCAGAATCGCCAATTCGTTTTTTGAGGATGTCGGCAAAAAAATTCGCTGACACGTAAGGAGGGCTTTACATGAAAACTTTTAAGTGGCTCGCACGACTGTGCGTAACGTTGCTGGTGTTGAGTGCGACGCTGTTTCCCGCCAAATCATTCGCGGCGGACGATCCGAACTCCGAAGCAATGCAGGCATTCCGCGAAGCGTTGACTTCAGATTCGGACGCGCTCGAACGTATCTTTCGGCAGGATATATTTTTCGCGTCGCCGTTCATAATGAGTGAGCTCGACATTTACGGCACGGTTGAGGGCAACGAATTCCGCTCCACGGGCGACTTTTCAATCTGGACTTACAACGACGACGGCTCCGAGACCGAAAAAATTATCCCCTACTACATGGTGCAAAGCGGCAAGGATATGACGATTTACTACAAATCCGACAAGCAATGGGAAAAATTCACCACGCCGAGTCTTGCCGCAGCGGTCATGGACATTATCGCCACGCCGAACGAATCCGAGATTGAAGAAATTATCGCCGACACCAAAAGCGTCACAATTTTGCAGGAAAACGCCTATCGCCGCACAATGCTCGTCACACTTAACGGCGACCGCATTGCCGAATCGCTCAAAAGCTTGGCGACTGAAAATCCCGCCGACAAAGGCACCGCTACCGACAGCGTGTTTCAGGAAAAATTTTTGGGCTACTTCGACACCGCGCTCCGCAAAGCCGACATCTGGTACATGTGGACGATTGACAAGCGCGATTGGCACACCGTTCAAATGCAGTACAATTTCTCCGGCATTCTGCAGGAATTTGCCCGCGCCGCCCTCGATGACCCGACCATGACTTGGCCCGACAAAATCAGCAACCTGCTTGAAACGATAGCTTACTACAGCGAAATTCGCGCCTACACAACCTACCCCGCCGACCCCGCCGCCAAAAAGAAGTTCATCATTCCGAAGAACGTCCTCAAGGCAAAAGCCGT
>JADEZP010000166.1 GCA_015206805.1 Quinella sp. 1Q7
AATTTCGGCAGCGTCATTCATCTTGGTGAGCGTGAGTGTTCGATTCAGCGGCGCAACCAGAAACTTTTGGAGGAGTCTCCGTCAATCGCCCTGACACCCGAAATGCGCGAACGTGTCGGCAAACTTGCGGTCAAGGCGGCGAAGAGCGTCCACTATTCCAATATCGGCACCGTCGAATTCCTGCTTGACTTGGCGACGAACGATTTCTACTTCATGGAAATTAATCCGCGCATTCAAGTCGAACACGGAATAACGGAGGCTGTCACGGGCATTGACCTTGTCCGCACGCAAATCCGCGTCGCGTCGGGCGAGCCGCTTGACTTCACGCAGGCTGACGTTAAGTTCACGGGGCACGCCATTGAGTGCCGCATTAACGCCGAAGACCCCGACAGAAAATTTATGCCGACGCCCGGCAAGATCGAATTCCTGCACGAGCCGAGCGGTCCGCGCGTCCGTTTCGACAGCGGCGTCACGGCGGGATTGTCAATCGAGCCGTATTACGATTCACTGATTGCAAAGCTTATCGTCCACGGCAGGACACGCGGCGACGCCATCCGAATCATGCGCCGCGCCCTGAATGAGTTCATGCTCAAGGGCGAAGACAATTTCGTCAAGACGACCGTCCCGCTCCACCAACAAATCCTCGACGACGAATGGTTCTGCACGGGCAACATCGATACGCAATTCATTAAGCACCGTCTGCCCATTTACGCGGCGGCACCGAAAAAACTTACGCTTGAAGACAAAATGGATCCCGACCTTGCCGAACGTCTTGCACGCGGCGGCGGACGTATCAGCATTGATTACGCTTAAGCGAGGCGACGTTAATGACAGATTTTATCGGCAACCAAGAGCAATACGAGGCGTTGAAGGCGGCGTATCGAATTTTCGGCACGGGCGACTTGATGAAGTTTTGGCTGTTCGACAAGCATCACTGCATCGATAAGTGGGTGCACTACTTCCCGATTTACGAACGGTGGTTCAGCCCGTATCGCGGCAAGGAAATTGTCTTCGTTGAAGTCGGCGTTCAAAACGGCGGCTCCGCGCAAATGTGGAAACATTACTTCGGCAAGCAGGCGCAGATTGTCGGCGTGGACATTGACCCGAACTGCAAGCAGCTTGAGGAAGAGCAAATCGCAATCGAAATCGGCTCGCAGGAAGACGTTGACTTTTGGGCGGCGTTCAAGGAAAAATATCCGCGCGTCGACATCCTGCTTGACGACGGCGGACACACAATCAATCAGCAAATCACGACCTTCCGCGAAATGTTCCCGCACCTGCGCGACGGCGGGCTTTACATGTGCGAAGACACTCACACATCTTACGTCGACAACGAACGTTGGCCCGGCGGCGGTCTCAAGCGCAAAGGCACCTTCGTCGAGTTCATGAAAGACATCGTCGACGAAATTAACCTGCCTTACACGTCGGGAGCTTTGCCGCCGACATACAACACGCTGAATTTGAGCGGGCTCCATTTTTACGACAGCGTCATCGTCGCGGAAAAGCAGCGGCTCCCGTTTAAACCGTTCTCACTCCAAATCGGCAAGATAACGACTTTTCCTTTCGAGACCGTGGATTAAATCACGCGACAAAAATTTTTCTGCAACGTCTGATAAAATTCGGGCGTTGTATTTTTTTCGGACGCAACGATTCGCGGCGGGTTGTAATTTTTTCGCGGCAATGAAGGAACTTTACCGCGTCAAGCGAATACTAAAGTGATTAATTGCTTTGAAACGGCAGACGGCGCAAGTCGTCGACGAAAATTTTTTTGGGGAGGCGTCCAAAGTGATTCGTGTTTTGATTGCTGATGACTCGGCTTTTATGCGAAAAGTCCTCTCTGATCTCTTCAACAGTCAAAGCGACTTCCAAGTTGTCGGCACGGCGGTGAACGGTCAAGAAGCCATCGAAAAAGTCAAAAAATTTCAGCCCGACGTTTTGACGCTCGACGTTATCATGCCGATAATGGACGGGCTCAACGCGCTTGCGGTCATCATGGAGCAATGTCCTTTGCCCGTCATAATGATAAGTTCCGCCACACAAAAAGGCACCAACGAAACGATACGCGCACTGGCACTCGGCGCGGTTGACTTCGTCAGCAAAGCGGGCGGTGCCATTTCCAAAATCGACACGATTAAGGACGAAATCCTTGCCAAATGTCGAATGGCGGCAAAAGCTCACGCGCGAAAAAATTTCTCCGCAAGCAAGCCGCTCGTCTACAAACCGAAACTCCCTTCCGAAGAGCCGACTACGCGCCGAATCGAAGTCAAACGCCGCACGGGCTACGTCCCCGCGCAAAGACCGACGCTTACCCGACCGAGTGCCGAACCCGTCAAAAAAATTATTCCCGGCACGGGCAAGCGGCTTGTCGTTATCGGAACGTCGACGGGCGGTCCGCAAGCACTGCAAGCCGTCATAACGCGCCTGCCGAGTAATTTGCCTTGCGGAGTCGTCGTCGTGCAACACATGCCTGCGGGCTTTACGAAGTCTCTTGCCGAACGGCTCAACTCAATCAGCTCAATTGCCGTCAAGGAGGCTGAAAACGACGAAATTATTCGCGCCGGACAAGTTTACATTGCGCCCGGCGATTATCATTTGCGCGTTGTACCCGCGGGCGGCGGCGAACGTAAAATTCTCCTAAGTCAAGAGGCGCGTGTCGGAAACCTTCGCCCGACCGTCAATTACATGTACGAATCCGCCGCGCAATTCGGCAGAGATGTCGTCAGCGTCATTATGACGGGCATGGGCTCGGACGGTTGCGACGGCATGAAAAAAATCAAAGCAACGGGCGGCTACTCCATTGCCCAAGACGAGGACAGTTGCGTCGTTTACGGTATGCCCAAAGCCGTTGTCGACGCGGGGCTTGCCGACGA
>JADEZP010000018.1 GCA_015206805.1 Quinella sp. 1Q7
AGCCGCGTAGCCCCAATCGCGCCGCGCGTCCATGTTGCCGAGCGACAATTTATCCTGCACGCCCGCGCAGATTTTAGCGACGGCAAGCGTGATTTTCCGCGTGACAAATTCCGTACCGCGTCGCGGCGACTCGTGATTGAACAGAATTCCGTTGCTCGCGAACATGCCGTAAGCCTCGCGATAATTGATGGTTATCCAGTAGGCGTAAAGTTTCGCGGCGGCGTAGGGACTGCGCGGGTGAAAAGGCGTCGCCTCGGATTGCGGCGCGGTTTCGGGCAGTCCGCCGAAAAGCTCCGACGTTGACGCCTGATAAAATTTCGCGTCGACTTTGCTTTGACGAATCGCCTCCAAAATTTTCAGCGTGCCGACGCCCGTAGCTTCCGCCGTGTATTCGGGCACCTCGAACGATACGCCGACATGAGACTGCGCCGCCAAGTTGTAGACTTCGTTCGGCTGAATGTCGCGGATTAAATTCGTCAAGCTCAATGAGTCCGTCAAGTCGCCGTAGTGCAAAAAAAATTTCGCGTCGTCAATGTGGGCAATGCGTTCGTTGCAGGGCGTGGAGTGTCGCCGAATCAGCCCGTGCACCTCGTAACCTTTGCCAAGCAACAGTTCCGACAGATACGAGCCGTCTTGCCCAGTCACGCCCGTAATAATCGCGCGCTTCATAAAATCGCCTCCGCTGAATCAATTCGCTACAATATATTTGACGCGCCGCACAAAGTCAATTAGAATTTCCGCGACAAAACTTTGGAAGGTTGATTCAATGCATAAAGACGCATTCAAAACGCTGGAGTTCGATAAAATTTTGGCGCGACTTCGCGACTGCGCGACAAGTTCATTCGGCAAGGAGCTGGCTGAAAAACTTCGACCCGCCGACGACTTCGACAGCGTGCGCGAAAGTCTGTCGCTCACGACGGAGGCTGTAAGAATTTTTGAGTTCGGCAGCCCGCCGCTCGGAGGATTCCGCGACGTGCGCGAAACGTTCAAGAAAATTTCGCTCGGAGCCGTCGCCGACGCGCCCGAATTGCTCGACGTGCTGTCGACGATGTACACCATGCGCGAAGTCAAAAAATTTTTCAAGGCAACCGACATTGACGCGCCGCAACTCAAATCACGCGCCGCCGAACTTGAAATTCTCGGCAACCTTGAGCGGCAACTCGACAACGCAATCGACGAACACGGCACCGTTCGCGACACCGCAAGCGTCGAATTGCAAAGGATTCGCCGCGAACTTCGCACCGCTCAAAATCGTATCAAGAACGAAATTTTCAGCATCCTCCACGACAGCGGCAAGCAGAAATTTTTTCAAGACGCACTCGTCACCATGCGCGGCGAACGTTACGTTTTGCCCGTCAAACTCGAATACAAAGCGCAATTCCCCGGCATCGTCCACGATCAATCCGCGACGGGCGCGACGGTTTTCATTGAGCCTTTGAGCGTCGTCAATCTCAACAACAGCGTCAAACAGCTTGAGGCGGAGGAGCGGCACGAAGTCATGCGAATCCTGCGCAACCTGACCGACGCCGTCCGAAAAAATCTTGACGCGCTCGAAGCCAACGTTCAAATTCTGGCGGACATCGATTTACTTTTCGCCAAGGCAAAACTCGCCCGCGACCTCAACGCCACGGAGCCCCTGCTCGAAAATTTCACGGACATAAAATCTGCGCGGCACCCGCTAATCCCGCCAAGTGCAGTCGTGCCCGTCGACATCAGACTCGGCGAAAATTTTTCGGTGCTTTTGGTTACGGGACCGAATACGGGCGGCAAAACCGTCTGCATGAAAACGCTCGGACTGCTCGCGCTCATGACGCAGTGCGGACTTTACATCCCCGCCGCAAGCGAATCGCGTATCGCCGTCTTTACGAACATCTTCGCGGACATTGGCGACGAACAATCGATTGAACAGAGCCTGTCGACTTTTTCCGCGCACATGAAAAAAATAGTTACTATTCTTGCCGACGTGACCGCGACCGATTTGGTGTTGCTCGACGAAATTGGCGCGGGCACCGACCCTGACGAAGGCGCGGCGTTGGCGACGGCGATTTTGGAGCGACTGCTTGAAATCGGCGCGGCAACAATCGCGACGACGCATTATTCCGAGCTCAAGACGTTCGCTTACTCCACCGACGGAATCGAAAATGCTTGCGTGGAATTCGACGCCGAAACACTCCGCCCGACCTATCGCCTGCTAATCGGTCTGCCCGGCGCAAGCAACGCCTTTGCAATCAGCCGCCGATTGGGACTGCCGCAAAGTTTGATTCTGCGCGCGAAACAACTTATCACCGCCGACCACGCGAACTTCGAGCAGGTCATTTCCCGCCTTGAAAATGAGCGCATGATTTTTGAGCAACGCAACGCCGAAATTTTTGAGCGGCAACAGGCGGCAATTCGGCACGAAAAAAAAATCGCCGAGATGCGCGACGAAATTGCCCGCACGAAAGGCGACATTATCCGCAAGGCACGTGAAAAATCCGCCGCGAAGTTGCGCGAAGTCAAGCGCGAGGCTGAAGAAATTATCGCCGCGCTCAAGGAGCAATTCGACGACGCGGGCGTCAAACGTCGGCAACAGGTCATTCAGCAGGCACGCGATAAAATTCGTGCGGCGGAGCTTGATTCGGCACCCGGTATCATCGCCGATAAATTCGTCGGCACGCGAATCGACAAGAAAAAAATTTTCGTCGGCGACACGGTTTACATCAAGCCGCTCGATCAAAAAGGCACGGTGCTGTCAATCGAAAAGGACGGCGCGGAATTGTGCGTGCAAATCGGCGCAATGCGAACGACCGTTCGTCTCGACGCGTGCAGATTCGTCAGCCACGGTACACAGGAACTTCAACCGCCTCCACCGCCCGCAACGAATCAAAATCGCGGCTCACTCGGCTTTCTGCAAAAGACGGCGACAGTCACGCGGAGCATTGACATTCGCGGCATGACGGTCAACGAGGCGGAGCAAGTTTGCGGCAAATTCATCGACGACGCGCAACTGTCGGGACTCAAACAAATTCTGATTATCCACGGCAAAGGCACGGGCGCATTGCGGATTGGCGTGCACGATTATCTGCGCGGCAACGGCTCTGTCGCCGAATTCCGCTTCGCCGACCAAGACGAGGGCGGTACCGGCGCGACGCTCGTCACAATTAAATGACACGTTTGCTACATGTCGAACACGGACGCGACGACGGTATAAGATATCGACCTTTCGATTGAGTAAATCCAAAAACTTTCCGACGGTTTGCAGAAATGGAAGGAGCAGATGTTATGGCTGTGAAAAAAAATTCTAAATCCGACACTATTATCGCAGGCACGAGTAAGGCTGATTCAATCACGAACAGCGGTTCAAACGTCTCAATCAACGCGGGCAAAGGTAACGACTCTGTTCAAAATCTTAGTGGCTCAGATAATTGGCATGATTACGTTAAACATGTTTTGATTAACGCCGGAGTCGGTAATGATTACGTCTGGAATGAAAGCAAATTGGTCACAATCAAAGGTGACAACGGTAATGACGAAATTCATAATTATGGCGGCGGAAAGGTTATAGTCTATGGTGGAAATGGTAATGATTCGATCTCTAACAGTATTTATCAGCAGTTGAGGGGCAAAGAATGGATAACCCTTGGTTCAGCAGAAAATGTGACGTTAATTGGCGGAGCAGGTGACGATTCTATCACCAATAATGGACAAAACGTAACTATAGACGGCGGAACGGGAAATGATACAATTCGGAACGCTGATTCATATGTTTCCATTGATAGCGGCAGCGGTTCCGACAAAATCGAAAACTCCGCCGGATTTGTTACAATCAACGCCGGTTCGGATGATGATTACATTTATAGTACCGGGCAAAATGCTTTAATTAACGCCGGAGCCGGTAACGACGCAATTTTTAACTATAAGACAGATTATTGGGACAATGAAACTCAAACATTTAAACTTCATCACTTGCCTGACAATGTCTCAATAAACTCTGGCACAGGCAATGATTACATCGACAATCGCGGGAATAATGTATTATTTCAATATGCTTCAGGAGACGGTAACGACTTTATCAGCGGTTTCAATGCAACTTCGACGCTGTCAATCGGAAACGGCACGGGAACTTATTCGACGAAGATGAGCGGCGCGGATATGGTTGTGACGGTCGGCAAGGGCAAGATAACATTGAGCGGCGCGGCAAGCTTGGCGAGTGTCAACATTAACAGCGACATGATTCTGACAAACGCAAGTAAATCGCCCGTAACAATCGACTCTGCAATAAAAACGGTCAATGCCGCCTCTCGCACCAAAGCAGTAAAAGTAACGGGCAACGCGCTCGCCAATACGATCATCGGCGGCTCGAAGAACGATTCGCTTTATGGCGGCAACGGCAACGATTCGATTCTCGGCAATGCGGGCAACGATAAACTCTACGGTCAAACGGGCAACGATATTCTCAAAGGCGGAGCCGGTAACGATACACTCACGGGCGGCGCGGGTAACGATTCGCTTTGGGGCGGTTCCGGAGCCGATGTTTTCTTGTATTCCGCCGGCGAGGGCAAAGATGTAATTTACGGTTTCGCCGATAACGATATGTTGAAGATAACGGGAGCGTTTTCCGCCGGTTACAGCGAGTCAAAGGACGAAGTGTATTTCAAAATCGGGAAAACGTCCAAAGCAATCACGCTATCGGATTTTTCGGCGAGTTCTTTCAATGTCAATGGCGACATTTATCAAATTAGCGGAACAAAGCTTGTTAAGAAATGAATGCTTGAGCCAGACAGCTGAAATTAAGCCTTCGACGTAATGTCGGAGGTTTTTCATTTGCGTTTACGTTGAATTTAGCATTTGAGCGATATATTTTTTCACCGACGAAAAAAGAACTCCCAAGTTCAACGCTTGAGAGTTTTTCAGTTGGGGGAAGTGGTTACTTGAGTGAAAGTTATTCGCCTTTGAGCAGGGCGGTTGATGCCCAAACGTCCGTTGACTTGTAAATCGCGGTGCCTGCGACCAAAATGTTCGCGCCCGCCTCACGCAGGGCTTGAGCATTGTCGATATTGACGCCGCCGTCAACTTCCAACAGACAGCCGTAATCGTTGTCGCGGATAATTTCGTGGAGCCGTTTGACTTTGTCGAGCGAATGTTTCAGCAACGGTTGACCTGCCGCGCCGGGAATTGCCGTCATAAGCAAGACGACGTCGACGTCGTACAAAAGTTCTTCGACCATGCAAAGCGGCGTCGCGGGATTGAGTGCGACACCCGCCTTTGAGCCCGCGCCCTTGATTTTGTGGACGACGCTTTGAGCTTGATCCGTCGCCTCAATGTGGAACGTGATTAAGTCCGCGCCCGCTTTTGCGAAGTCTTCAATCTTGCGTTCGGGCTGAATCGTCATAAGGTGCGCTTCAAGGACGGCATCGGTTACGGGACGCAAACTTTTCACGACATGCGCGCCGACGGTTATATCGGGCGAAAAAACTCCGTCGCCAACCTCAATGTGAATTTGCTCAACGCCCGCGTCAGTCACGTGCTTGACTTCGTCGGCAAGGTGAGCGAAGTCCGCCGACAATATCGATGCCGCCAACGTTTTTTATATTGCGAAAGACGCTCCGACAAGTTACAATGGTGACGTTCAATCAACCAAAGCCTGTCGAGGCGTCTTTCGTGCTCATTGTAGCGTTTCGCAGGCTGTTTGTCAAAAAGTTGGAGGCGTTACTATGAAACATCGCGAGAAATTATTTGAGCTCCTGCGCGGCTGCGTCGAGACAGCGCAAGAATCGTTCGCCGTCGAGGAAATGATTCGCAAGGTCGAAGGCACCATGCCGCCGATTGAGACCGTCAGCGACACGCAAAAAATATTCTGCGGATTGAAATTCTACAAGAAAAAAAGCAACAATTACTGTTGCGCCGTCAGTTTACATCGTTTTATTTGGATGTATTTCAACGGCGAAATTCCCGACGGCTACGACGTTCATCATCGCGACTTCAATCACGACAACAACGACATCGCGAATCTTGAGCTCGTCACGAAGGAAGCTCATCAAAAAATTCACGCGGCAATTAAATCGACGCGCCGCCCCGAAAAAAAATCGACGTTCACCTGCGCGGTCTGCGGGCGCGAATACGAAGCTGCCAATCGCGGCAACAACGCTTATTGCTCCGCCGAATGCAAGAAAAAGAGTCACCTTAAAACTCGTACATGTGAAATTTGTGGAAATGAATTTTCTGCAACAATCGGCAGTTCTCAAAAATTTTGCTCTGAATCTTGTTATCACCAATACCGTCAGCGGCGCGAAACTAAAAAATGCCCTGTTTGTGGCAAGGAGTTTAAAATTCATCCTTCGCGCAAAAAAATATACTGTTCAACTAAATGTTTCGCTTCAACCGTAAAACTGCGCGAATTCCGAACGTGTGCTTATTGCGGCAAGGAATTTTCTACACGAATCAACGGCGATCAAAGATTTTGTTCCGATGAATGTTCTCGCAATGCTCGTCGAGTACGTGAAATAAAAACTTGTCCGATTTGCGGAAAAATGTTTTCGACGGTCAAATCACGCGGCAATAAATATTGCTCGCCCAAGTGTTACCACGAATCACGACGGAAAAAATAGTTTGTCGTCGTTTTGATCGCCGTCGCTGTCGTCAAATTTAATCGTGATGTGTCCGAGGTTCATCAAGTTCTTTTGGACTTCGCTGCCGACCTTGACGATTTTAAATTCGATGCCCGCGATTTTGTAGATGTCGCCGGGCTTAATCATGCCGGTGAGTTAAACGCTCGGCTGAAAATTTTCGTCTCAACATTGCGAAAGACGCTCCGACAAGTTACAATGGTTACGTTAAATCCACCAAGTGCCTGTCGAGGCGTCTTTCATGTTTATTGTAACGTTTCGACAGCTGTTTGTCAAAAAGTTGGAGGCGTTACCATGAAACATCGCGAAAAATTATTTGAACTGTTGCGCGGCTGTGTCGAGACGCCGCAAGAATCGTTCGCCGTCGAGGAAATGATTCGCAAAGTCGAAGGCACCATGCCGCCGATTGAGACCGTCAGCGACACGCAAAAAATATTCTGCGGCTTCACGTTTTACAAGAATAATCACGGTCGTTGGGTCGGCTCGATAGGAATGCACCGCATGGTGTGGACGTATTTCAACGGCGAAATTCCCGACGGCTACGAAATTCATCATCGCGACTTCGATAAAGAGAATAACGACATTGCGAATCTTGAGCGCGTCACGAAAGATGCTCATCAAAAAATTCACGCGGAAAGCGAACGTCCACAAAAGAAATCGACGTTCACTTGCACAGCCTGCGGTCGCGAATACGAGGCAGTCAATCGAGGCAATAACAGTTACTGTTCGTCGAAATGCAGAAAGAACGCCAACCGCGAGCATGATAAAGTTGAGCGAATCTGTTCGGTTTGCGGAAAAATTTTTTCGACGGACAAGTACAAAGATACAAAATGCTGTTCAAAAAAATGTGCGGGCAAACTTCACGGAAATCAAGAAACGCGAATTTGTCCGACGTGCAGCAAAGCGTTTTCGACGTGCGCGTCAGGCGGTCGCAAGTATTGTTCAATCGAATGTTTTGCCGAATCAATGCGAAAAAGCGATACGCGACAATGTCTTTGTTGCGGAAAGGAGTTTACGACTTTTATCAACAGTCCGCAAAAATTTTGTTCACGCGAATGCTTTTATAACAGTCGACATAAACGCGAAACTAAAACTTGCCCGATTTGCGGAAAAATTTTCGTCGCGTTCCCATGTGCAAAAAGAATTTTTTGTTCGCGTGAATGCTACGCTGTCTCAAAACGCAGAAAATAATTTCTGTTGAGCCTTCATCGTATGGTGTGGACTTGCTGCAACGGCGAAATTCCCGACGGTTACGACATTCACCACAAAGACTTCGACAAGAACAACAATGACATCTCGAACTTGGAGGCGTTGCCAAAAGCCGTACACATGCGAATTCACGCCCGGCAAAACGGCTTGAAGACCCGCAAGAATCGCGGCAAGTTTATCTGCGTGAATTGCGGGCGCGAATACGAAGCCGCCGATAACGGGCACAATCTTTACTGCTCGAAAAAATGCCTCGAAGCTTATAAAAAATTTGTCTTGTATGCGGAAACGCGAACTTGTGCAAATTGCGGCAAGGAATTTTCGGCGTATAAGTATGGTCACCAAAAATTTTGCTGTCACGAATGCTCCATCGAATTCCGCCGCAGTCAATGACGACGACCAGAATTTCATCGTCGGGAACGCGCGTTTTGAAGCCGTCGACGAGTTCACAGCCCGTCATTTCCGCCAACGTCTGCGCGACCTTCGACATGACGCCGCCCGTGATGTTGACGATTTTGTTACGTTTACCGTCGGGAATGAGCGTCAAAGGTCCGCCGAAGCCGCCGCTGCCCGCCTTAACGACAACCGCTTTATAATCAGCCATGTTACTCACCTCTTAAGCAGATTTGAGCTGTTTGCTCAACGAAATGCCCTGTTGCTTTTGGACGTAAGCCGTGCAGAAGTCCGTGACTCGGCTACGAATGAAATTGATTACGATACCGATAAGCAGATAGTGCAGTGCAAGGTCGACGTGATTCAGTCCGAGCGTCGTTATGCCGTTTGCAATGCCGAGATAAACGAACAGCTCACCGGGATTGATGTGCGGGAACAGTCCGTTGAGCGTGTGGCAACAACTTCAAACGAAAAGCCGACTGCGTGAACAATCGGCTTGAAAATTTTCGTCCCAACATTGCGAAAGACGCTCCGATAAGCTACAATGACGATGTCAAATTCATCACGAGCCGTCGGGGCGTCTTTCGTATTCATTGTAGCGTTTCGACAGCTGTTTGTCAAAAAGTTGGAGGCGTTACCATGAAACATCGCGAGAAATTATTTGAGCTCCTGCGCGATTGCGTCGAGACAGCGCAAGAATCGTTCGCCGTCGAGGAAATGATTCGCAAGGTCGAAGGCACCATGCCGCCGATTGAAATTATCGATGAAAACCGTCAAGAATGTTACGGATTTAAATTTTATAAAAATCATCATGGAAATTGGGTAGGCTCAATAAGTCTTCATCGTTTCATTTGGACGTATTTCAACGGCGAAATTCCCGACGGCTACGACGTTCACCACCGTGACTTCAATCACGACAACAACGACATCGCGAATCTTGAGCTCGTCACAAAGGACGCACATCAAAAAATTCATGCGGCAATCAAATCGCCGCGCCGCCCCGAAAAAAAATCGACGTTCACCTGCGCGGTCTGCGGGCGCGAATACGAAGCCGCCAATCGCGGCAACAACGCTTATTGCTCCGCCGAATGCAAAAAAATTGCCGAACGAGCCCGCGCCGCCGAAACTAAAACGTGCGAAATTTGCGGCAAAGAATTCACGACGAGCGACGACGCAAAGTTTTGTTCACGTAAATGTATCGGCGAATCCTTCAAGCGGCAGGAAGTCAAGACGTGTCCCATGTGCGGAAAAATTTTTTCGGACGCCGTGAGCAAACGTCGCAAGCATTGTTCGCCCGAATGTGCCGCCGAAGCTCTGCGTAAACGCGAAATTCGGACGTGCTTACATTGCGGCAAAGAATTTTCCGCGCCGATTCGCCGAACGCAAAAATTCTGTTCGCGCGAATGCTTTTACGAACACCGACGAAAAAGCTCGTTTTGACTTCGCGTCCGTTCTTGTCGTAAAAGACCGAGCAAATTTCGCCGACGGTGCCCGTGCGCGAAAGACTTTCAATCGCCTGTCGCCCGAATTCGCCCATCCAAACCAAATTAGACGATTTGACGGGTGCACCAATACCGACAAGCCCGATGTCGAGTTTCGTCCGGAAGTCGGAAATTTTTTCGTAGTTGGCGTCCTGAACGATTGCGTTGCGGATTTCGGCCGTGCGCGTGATGACGGGCGCGTAAATGTAATGGCAACGTCCGCCGAATGCCCGCGCCAGCTCATAACAAAGCGTGTTCACGTGCAGTTCGCTGTCGATGTTTTCGGGTCCGCCGTCGAGCGGAACGAAGTCAGAATCAATTTGCGGAACCTTCGAGTTTTGCGCGTGGCGAGTGAGCTCCCTAATCGACGTGCCCCATGCAAGCCCGATAACCTGTTTGTTGGCGACGATTCGCCGCAAAAGTTGTAGTCCCGCACGACCCATTGACTGCTTGACGGCAAGGAGATCGTAACTGCGCGGCACAATGAAACACTCCTTGAGCCCAAAACGCTTTTCCATTGCCGATTCGATGTCCTCAAAATTTTCGTTGGCAACGGTGATTGTGACGATACCTTGATCGAGAGCCCGCTTGAGGTGTTTACTGACGGTTGTGCGTTCGACGCCGGGTCGTTTTGCGATTTCCGTCTGTTTCATGTGTTCGAGATAGTACATCGTCGAGACTTTGATTAAAATCCTGCGCTCAACCGGTGTCATGTGATTCGTCCTCCTCCCGAAAAAATTTTCGTTGTCCTACGTTGCCACGATTGTAAAAGAAATTTTGCGGCGCGGCAAGAATTTTCAGACGGTTTAGCCCGATTTTGGCGCAAAAAAATAAAAACCGCCGTGCGATTGTCACATTTGAGCAACTGACGGCGATTTTGATTTTTTACGGGATTGCCCGTCACATATGCGTGACGGTTTGAAGATTGATTCAGCTGTCGACGAAAAAATTTCTGTCGGCGAGCAAGTTCATTGCGGCGATAATTTTTGTGCGAACGCTGAAATTCACGTCCGCCGATAAAATTTCGGTGTCGCGTCCGCTTTCGGCGACGACCTCTCCGAGCGGATTGACGACCTCCGAAATGCCCGAACTGTTCGCGAAGACGACGTAAACTTGATTTTCGATGGCGCGAGCCTTCGTCAGCACACGACGCGGCGTCAAACGCTTTAAACTCCATGCGGCGGGCACGAAAATAATTTCCGCACCGGCGAGCGCGATTTTCCGCATGAATTCGGGGAAGCGCAGGTCGTAGCAAATCGCCACGCCGCACTTCACGCCGTCAAGTTCAGCCGTCACAATTTGATTGCCCGCGCCGAAAACGTCGCCTTCGTGCGCGAAGCTGAACAGATGCGTTTTGTCGTAGGTCGCGACGATTTCCCCGCGACGATTGGCGACGTGGCAGCGATTGAAAATTTTGCCGCCGTCAGCGACAATTACCGAGCCGCCGATTATGTTCACGGAAAATTTTTTCGCCGCCGCGCAGAGAAACTCAATCGTGCGCGTGCCGTCAATGTCCGCGAAATTTTCAACGGGCGTCGGGTAGTAGCCTGTCGACCACAATTCGGGCAAAAGTATCACGTCGGAATTTCGCGCCGACTCAATCAGCCGCGACGCCGTGGAAAAATTTTCGTCGACCGCGCCGAGCGTCGATTTGAATTGTGCGATTGAAATTTTCATAGCTCAAACTGCGCGGCGACGTAGCCCGAAAGGTATTTCACGCCCTGCGGAGCGACGCGTTCCGTGTGATAGGGGTGCGACATGTAAACATCGAAGTCCGCCTTTGTCGCGAAGTCAACGGTCATTACGACGGAATTTTCACTGCCGACCCAGCCCGTGCTGAAGTCCGCGTGCAAATCGACGATGCCGGGAATATTTTCCTTCATGCCGCGCAAATCGGCGAGCACCGAATTTTTAATCGCGTCGCCGACTTCCGCCTTGAACGTGCCGATAAAAATATGCCGTATCATAAAAATTCCCCCAAGATTTATTCCGTCGCAGGTTGTTCGACTTCCGCGACTTTCTTCTTGCCGAAAAGTTTGTGCACGATATTTTGCACGACGACGAAGAATACGGGAATTAAAAATATTCCCAAGAACGTCGCGACCGTCATACCGCCGACGACTGCCACGCCCATTGAGTTACGCGCCGCCGAGCCTGCACCCGTCGCCATTGCAAGCGGTAAGCAACCGATAATGAACGCGAAACTTGTCATCAGAATCGGGCGCAGACGTAAGCCCGCCGACTCCAACGCCGCTTTGACCGACTCCATGCCTTTATCCGTGCGGACTTTGGCGAATTCGACAATCAGTATCGCATTCTTCGCGGCAAGTCCCATTATCATTATCACGCCGATTTGCATGTAGATGCTGTTTTGGAAACCTGGGTTGCCGACGCCTAAAGTGTTCGTGTAGATATTCAGCACGTATTCAGACAGCAACGCGCCGAAAATTCCCGTCGGAACCGTCATCAAGACAGAGAACGGTACAGACCAACTTTCGTACAGCGCGGCGAGGCACAGGAATACGAATACCAACGCCAACACCATAACTTGCCCCGTCGAGCCGGAAGCTTTTTGTTCTTCGCGAGATTGACCCGACCATTCGACGCCGAAGCCCGTAGGCGCGACTTGATAGACGACATCCGTCAACGCCGCCATTGCCTGACCCGACGAATAACCTTCGCCGGGTTGCGCTTGAATCAGCACGGAGCGTTTGCCGTTGAAGCGCGTGACCTGCGTTGTGCCCGTATTGAGCTTGTAACTTATCAGCGTGTCGAGCGGCACGAATTGTCCGTTCGCGCCTCTGACGAACATAAATTTCAGCATGTCGACTTCGCCGCGGAAGTAAACGTCCGACTGCATGACGACCTTATACGTGCGACCGAATCTGTTGTAGTCGTCGATCTGCATGCCGCCGAAATTGACCTGCAACGCGCTGTAAACGTCCGCAAGATTTACGCCGAGCATCTCAATTTTTTTCTGATCGAGTTCGTATTTGTAGCTGGGCGAAGTCACGCTGAAAGTCGTATTGACGCCTTGAAGTTCGGGACGCGTATTTGCCGCCTTGACGATTTCGTCGGTGATGTCGGAAAGTTCGGTGTCGGAGTGGCTTTCCAAGTCGATAAGTTGCATTGTCAAGCCGCCGATTGCACCGAGTCCCGGCAAGGCGGGCGGGTTTGCGCCCATTACAAAAGCTTCGGGAGCCGCGCCGTTGCCGACCATGAAGACGTTGTAAATCGCGGAGGTTACGGATTTTTCAAAGTCCGTTCGTTCCGCCCAAGGATACATGCTTATGAACATCGCCGCCGCAGAAGACTTCGTGCCGTTTGAAATTACGTTGTACCCCGCAACCGAAATGACATCCTTAACGCCGGGGACTTGCTCACGGATGACAGCGGCAACTTTATCGGTCGTCATTGACGTGCGGTTGAGCGACGTGCCTTCGGGCATCATAACTGCCGCGACGAAGTAACCTTGATCCTCGTCGGGCACGAACGTTGACGGCAGAACCTTGAACAGCAGCCCCGTCAAGCCGCAGACAATCAGCATGAAGATGACGGCAAGTTTCGTTCCCGAAATGACCTTCGCGACAATGCCGACGTAAGAATTTTTCGTGCGCTCGAACCAGTTGTTGAAGGCGTCGAAGAATTTGCTGAAGAAATTTTTCTTGCCGTGTTCATGCGGCTTGAGAATCATTGCGCAAAGTGCGGGCGTCAAAGTCAGCGCGACGAATGCCGACAGTCCCATTGATACCGCGATTGTCAGCGCGAATTGCCGATACAAAATGCCCGTCATGCCGCCGAGAAACGCTATCGGAATGAACACCGCCGACAAGACGAACGCGATTGCGACGACGGGACCTTGAACTTCCTCCATTGCGACTTCGGTTGCCTCGACGGGATTGAGCCCGCGCTCCATGTGCTGTTCGACGTTTTCGATAACGACAATCGCGTCGTCGACGACCAAACCGATTGCCAAAACCATCGCGAACAATGTCAGCGTGTTAATCGTGAAGTCGAGCACCGTGAACGCCGCGAACGTTCCCAGCAACGATACGGGCACGGCAAGCAACGGAATTATCGTCGCGCGGAAACTTTGCAGGAAGATAAAAATTACCACCACGACGAGTACCAACGCCTCAAAGAACGTGTGCGCAACCTCGTTGATTGACGCTTTGATAAATTCCGTGTTGTCGAGAACTTGACCGTATTTGATGCCTTCGGGCAAATTTTTTTCCGCCTCGTGCAGAATCCGCTTGACTTCGCCGATTGTCTCAAGGGCGTTGGCGTCGCTCGTCAAGTTGATTATGAACGGCACCGAAGTATGACCGTTGAACTTGCCGACGTATGTGTTCGACTGTTGACCGATTTCAACGCGCGCAACGTCTTTCAGGTAAACGAACGCGCCCGCGTCGCCGGTCTTCAAGATGATGTTTTCAAATTGTTCGGGCGTCTCAAGGCGACCTTGAATTTGACCGGTGTACTCTTTCTCTTGACCTTGAGCGACGGGCAACTTGCCGATTGAGCCCGCCGCCGCTTGAGCGTTTTGCGTGCGGATTGCGTTTTGAACGTCGGCGACAGTCAAGCCGAAGTTTGCGAGCTTTTCGGGATTGATCCATACGCGCAAGGCATAATTCGCGCTCAATATCTGAACTTGTCCGACGCCCTTGACGCGCTTCAAATCGTCGGCAATGTAAATGTCCGCGTAGTTCTTGATGAACGCCGTATCGTACAGCCCGTTGTCGCAGTAGAACGCAAAAATCATTGCCATATCCTGCGAAGATTTTGTTGTCGTCACGCCCGAGGCAATGACCGTTTCGGGCAAATTGGCGTTGGCGGAGGCGACGTTATTTTGAACTTTGACGGAGTCCATGTCGCCGTCGGAGCCGACTTCAAAATAAACATTCAGCGCATAGCTGCCGTCGTCGTTTGAGTTGGAGCTCATGTAGTCCATGCCCTGCGTGCCGTTGACGCGATTTTCAATGACCTGCGCGACAGCTTGATTGACGACGCTTGCATTCGCGCCCGTGTAGAACGCACTGACGTTGATTGTCGGCGGCGAAATGTTCGGATACTGCGCGACAGGCGTATTGAGTCCCGCGATAATTCCGATAAGGCTGATTATGATTGCAATGACAATGGCGAATACGGGTCGGTGAATAAAAAATTTTGCCACGCGTTATCCACCTCACTTATTTGAGTTGCTTTCGACGTCGAAAACTTCTGCGCTGGGATTGAACGAGAAATCCATATCTTTAGCGGTGACCTGCGTCACTTCCAAAGGCATACCGTCGCGCAAATTCGTCAAGCCCTCGACGACGACCCAATCGTCAGCCTTCAAGCCGCTTTTGACGACGTAATAGGAGCCGATTTTTTCGCCGAGCGTGACTTTGCGGATGGCGGAGGTGTTGTCGGATTGAGCGACGATAACCATAGTTTCGCCCAACAGCTGTTGAAGGGCGCGTTCGGGAACGAGCAGTGCGCCGGGAATTTTGAGCCCCGTAATTTCGACGCGTGCATACATGCCGGGGACTAGCAAGCTGTCGGGATTTCTGAATGTCGTGCGGATTGTCAGCGTGCCCGTTTCATTGCCGAGCGTTCTGTCATATTCGGCGAACTCACCGTAATACGGATAACTTGAGCCGTCGGCGAGCGTCAACGAAATTCTGAAATTCGGCGCGGGAATACCGTTTGCGTTTGATTGTTTTTCGCCTCTGGAAATGCGCAAATATTCCTGTTCGGAGACGGCGAACTGCACGAACACGGGGTCAACCAAACCGATTGTCGCCAGCGGCGTACTTCCTGCCGTAGCTAAAGTTCCGACGGGGACATCGTCAATGCCGAGTCTGCCGCTCATCGGCGCGTAAACAATCGTGTCCGCAAGGTCGTCTTTAGCTTTTTGCAACATGGCTTCGTTAGCTTCAACTTCCGATAACTGCGATTCGACGGCGGCGCGTTGATTGGCAAGCGTCTGTTCGGAAATTGCATTTGACCGCCAAAGTTCCTCGTCGCGTTGAAGGTCGACACGTTCTTTAGCCAAAGCCGTCTTGGACTTGGCGAGATTCGCTTCCGCCTGAAGGACTGCCGAGCTGTATTGTCGGTCGTCGATTTTGAACAGCATTTGACCTTCGTAAACGTCCTGACCGCCTTTAACGTATTTTTCGACGACGGAGCCGGTGACTTTCGATTGAACTTGCATTTCGTCGCGGTCGACGACTTGCCCGCTGTAAGACAAATTCAACGGCGCGTCGGTCTGCAGAACTTTGATAGCTTTAACTCTGGTCGGAAAATCCTCTGTAGCTTGGGATTCGGTGTCTTCGCCGCCGCAGCCCGTCAAAAGCAACGCCGCCGCACAAATTATCGCCGGAAATATTTTCATACCAACTCTCCTCTCGTTGTATACCGTTACGGACAATAAACGTTAAAATTATATCAATCGGCAGTAAACGTGACAACCGGTTTTGCGCAATATTGGCGGCGTTGAATTGCACGGATTATCAGTTGCGGTCAAGATTGACGACGCCGGGATTTTTGAGCATCCAACCTTTGAGCGGGTCTTGCATGAAAATTGCGGGGAGCTTGACGAAATATTTCCGATAAACACCGTCCTCGTAATTGAGCGCGAAAATTTCTTTCATGCCGCCGTGTTCGTGAATGGTTTCGTCGCACGGATTCATGGGATTGGGCACAACGGCGTATTCTTCGCCTTCGCACCGAAACGCCCAATAAAGACTGTCCTTGGCGTCGATTGCGGGTCGGAAAGTCATTGTGCCGCCGTAAGTCAAAATTTTGAGCTTGTTGTCGTGAATGAAGCGTTCGCATTTGCGCAGGAAGCCGCGAGCGTTCGGGTCGGCGGCAAGTTTGTTGAACTCGTCGACGAAGCTCATCCATTTGGCTTGCGGCGCGAGCGGCGTTATCCTGTGATGATCGTTGTGCGGCTCCGTCAAGTCGATTCCGAACGGCTCAACCTGCGGCACGTCGGATATAACTTGCGGCTGACGAATTTCGTTGACTTTTTCCTCAAGCGCGCGCAAAGATTTTTTGACGCGTTGCATGTCACCTTGCAGGCTTGCCAATTCGTCGGATTTGCGGCTGTTGCTCGACCACAGATAAGCGACGGCGAACAGCAGTAACACGCTCAAGCCCAGCGACAGGAAATTTAACGTACCGGCAAACGTCGACGCCATTGCCTCTTCCATAATCACGACCTCCTTGAATTGAATAAAGCCCGCGTCGTCAAGGCGCAGGCTTGGAATTTTCGATATTGGCAGGGGTAGCTGGACTCGAACCAACGAATGCCAGATTCAGAGTCTGGTGCCTTACCAACTTGGCGATACCCCTGTGGTAAAACCGTTGCCATTTATAGCACACGCCCAAAACTTTGTCAACAGAAATTATTTATCGTCGGACTTCTTGTCGGGCTTAGCGTCGGACTTTTTGGACTTCTTGTCGGACTTTTTGGATTTTTTGTCGCCGCTGTTGTCTTTGAAGGTGGCGACGCCGTAGCGGTAAGTGTCGACGTACTGCTTATCCTCGAGATTCGCGCTGATAAGCTGAATACCGATGCAACGACCTTCGGGCGTGCGGAAGAACGTGTACAGATATTGCTTGTCGGCGACGAATTCGCCTTCGACTTCGCCGTTGTCGTCGAGCACCTCAATCGTCTTGGCACTGACGGCAAAGACGCCCTTGTTGTGTTTGGTCAAGTTCACAAGGTCGGCGGATTCGAAGCCGCCTTTCTTTTTGAGATCGAGCAGGTAGTCGCCGATTTCCTTCATGGAGCCCTTGTTGAAGTCGGGGACTTTGTCGCTGTCGAACGCGTTGACTTGAATCACGTAGCCGTAAAGAACTTCGAAGCCGTCGTTGGCAAAGACGAGCATTTCGCCGCGCTTATCGGTCTCCTGCCACGGATTTTCGACGACGGCAATCGGTTTAATCGGGCACGTGATTGAGAACTTGAAATCCTCGCTCGTGTAAACATACGGCTCGTCGGAGGCGGGCTCGGCGGCGGATTCGTCTTCGGCGGCGAATGCGGTTGTCGTCAAAATCATCATCAGCAACGCCGTCAGTAAAAAAAATTTTCGCAAGTCGTATCACCTCGTTAAAGTTTTGTTGCATTGTAACCTACGCGCGCGAATTATTCAAGGAAATTTCATTAAAAAATTTTACGGCTCTGTTACACTTTGCGCGGGGTGATTGACGTGAAACTTACGGTGCTGATTGAAAACACTGCGGCGGAAAATTCGTCGCTCACGGCGGAACACGGCTTGAGTTTGCTGATTGAGACGCGACGGAAAAAATTTTTGTTCGACTGCGGACATACGGGCGCGGCGTGGCGAAATGCGCGGATTTTGAACGTCGACCTGCGCGGGATAAATTTCGTCGCGCTAAGTCATGCGCATTACGACCACGCGGGCGGCTTCCCAAGTCTGTTGGAGTTCGCGCCGATTGATACCGTTTACACGGGCGAAAACTTTTGGGACGAAAAATTTTCCCGCGACGACCTCGGCGGAGTGAAGTATCGCGGTTGCGGCTTCGACGAAAATTTTTTGGCGACGCGTCGAATCAAACAAATCATCTGCCGCGACGTGACGGAGCTTGATTCGGACGCGTGGCTTATCGGGAATTTCAGGCGGCGTTACGACTTCGAGACCATCCCGAAAAAATTTGTGCGCGGCGAGGAAAAAATCCCCGATGACTTCCGCGACGAAATTGCCTTGATTCTGCGCGGGCGCGACGAGCTTGCAATCGTGACGGCGTGCGCACATTCGGGCATTTTGAACATTGTCGCCGACGTGCGCGAACGGCTCAAACTCCCCGTCACAAGCGTTATCGGCGGACTGCACTTGACGGGCGCATCGAGCGACAGAATTTCCCGAACGCTTGACGAGCTGAAAATTTTGGGCGTGCGGAAAATTTTGCCGTGCCACTGTTCGGGCGAAGAACTCATTCAACGCGTCGGCAGTCGATTGTCGACGGGGGAGGTCGTTGAGCTGTGAACGCGCTGTTAAATTTCGTGCCGCCGAATTTTTTGCCGATACCCGTGCTCGTGATTGAGGCGTCGGAGCTTTTGCGCGACCTGCGGAAAATTTTGCCGTCCGCAAAAATCGCGCTCATGTCGACGGAGCTCACGCCCGCGACTCGAAAACTTTGCGACACGTGCCGCGCAGATTTAATCGACGAGTTGCCGTCCGCGCCGAAAATTTTTGAACTGATAATCGCGCCGCATGTGCTGACGACGGGCGAAAATTTCTACGCGACGCTGCTCACGCTCAACCACCTGCTGACGGATTCGGGCGCGCTGTTGACGCAATTCCATAACGTGCGATTTATGGGCGTGCTTGAAAATTTGCGGCTGGGACGATTCGCGTCGAATGAGCGGCGACTCTGGGCGAAGGCGGACGTTGTCAAGCTGCTCGACGACGCGATTTACAAGGAGATACACTTTTTGCCGGGCGCGACGGAAAATTTTTCGGCGGCGGAGTGGATTGAGTTCGGCTTTGAAAATTTCAGCGACGACCTGTCAACGCGACTGTGGCTGGTCAAGGCGTGCAAGTGCACCGCCGAAGTTGCCGCGCTGAAAGATTTGTTCACGCATGAAGTCCGCGCGGAGTTGTCGAGACTTTTGCACCGCATCGAATACGGCATCGACGTTGAGGAAAATTTTCGGCGGCTGATGATTTTATGTTCGCGCGAAGAAATTTTCGACGATTATTTGAGCGATTTTGTTGAGCAAGTCGTTGTGCACGCGGCGGCGAAAAATTTTATCCGAATCCGCGCCAATGAATTCGGTCACGCGCTTTGATGTCGACGCATAAAATTTTCGACGATTATTTGAGCGATTTCATTGAGCAAGTCGTTGTGCACGCGGCGGCGAAAAATTTTATCCGAATCCGCGCCAATGAATTCAGTCGTGCGCTTGATGTCGACGCATAAAAAAACAGCTCCTTCGACGCGGAAGGGGCTGAAATTTTTTTGTGCGTCAATGTTCGTCGCGCAAGAGGTCGTTGAAGCGCATAATTTCCTTTTGGAACTGCAGGCGGATTGAAGTCGTCGGACCGTTGCGATTTTTCGCGAGGATGAGTTCGGCGACATTTTCGTTGTCGGTGTCGTCGCGGTTGTAATATTCGTCGCGGTACAGGAACATAACGATATCGGCGTCCTGTTCGAGGCTGCCCGATTCGCGAAGGTCGCTAAGTTGCGGTTTCTTTTCCGCGCGCATTTCGACGTTGCGGCTAAGCTGACTTAACGCGAGTATCGGCACGTCCATTTCGCGGGCAAGTGCCTTGAGAGAGCGCGATATTTCCGAAATTTCCTGCTGACGATTTTGTTCGGACAGGCGAGAACGTCCGCCCTGCATGAGCTGCAAATAATCAATGACGATTAAGTCGAGTCCGTGTTCATGTTTGAGGCGGCGCACCTTCGAGCGAATTTCCAACAGCGTAAGTCCCGCCGTGTCGTCAATGAACAGCTTGAGCCGCGACATTTCGTCGAGCGCGTTAATCAGCGAGCGCATATCGTCATCGGACAGGTTGCCGGTGTTCAGGTGCAGTGAATTGACGCCGCTCCACGAACTCAAGATTCGGTTGCCGAGTTGCGTCTTGCTCATTTCCAAGCTGAACAGCGCGACGACTTTACCTGCGCGGGCGGCATTGACGGCAATATTCAAAGCGAGCGCGGTTTTGCCCATTGACGGACGTGCGGCGAGCAGAATCAAATCGGACTTGTGCAAACCGTTGGTGATTCTGTTCAAATCGGTCAAGCCCGTCGTGACGCCCGCCATTTCGTCGGGGTGATTGTGGATGTGCTGAATTCTGTCGAACGACATTTGCAGAACGAGCGTCAAACTTTCAAAGCCGACTTGATTGGTTTTTGTGGTGACGGCGAGAATTTTTTTCTCCGCGCCCTCCAAAATGTCTTCGACGGTGTTGCGTTCGTTTTGAGCTTCGTCGGCAATTTCCGTGCCCGCCAGAATCAGTCGCCGCAGAATGGATTTTTCTTTGATGTGGTTGGCGTAAGCTTCGGCGCGAGCCGTGGTGAACTCCAAATCGACCAGCGAAAACAGATACGCCCTGTTGACGCTGTCGAGTTCGCCCGTGCGCCGCAATTCGTTTTCGACCAGCAAAACGTCGGGCGGCGTGCCGCGATTGTAAACTGTCACAAGGGCGTTGAAAATTTTTCGGTGCTCCGGGCGAAAAAAATCCTCGGCGGTCAAAATGTTGGCAACCGTCGAGATAACCGCGCCCTCCTTGAGCATCATTGCGCTAAGAACTTTTTTTTCCATGTCCAACGCGGCGGGCATTGTTATTTCGTCCAAGATTAACCTCCGAGTTCAAATGACGATTTGACTTAGCACGCGGCGCACCTCGTCCATATCGACGCGGGTATTGTTGCAAGGACCGTTCGGGCGAATATTGAGCACGCCGACTGCGGGCAACGGGTAGACGTCTTGAATGCCGCTCATCAAGTCGCGTTCGCAGGCGATTGCCAAGACGACTTGCGGGCGAATTTTTTTGACGACCTGCCGAGCAAGCGTCCCGCCCGTCGCGACGAAAAACGTAAAGCCCATTTCGTCGGCAAGTTTCATCAAGTCGCCGACATTGCACCCGCCGCAACGTTTGCAGTTGTTCGGATCGCGCGTGATTTTGTGCGGGCACGTCGACAGTTGCAGACAATGCGGGCTCAACACGAGCAGTCGATTGGCGGGAACTTTGATGCCGCTCTTCATGAAGATTAAGTTGCTCACCGCCACGAACGAACCTTCCAGCTGTCGACGCCGTATGCCGAAAATTTTCCCGATACGCACCGCCACGGGAAACAAAAATTTTATGATTGCAAAGCTGTAGCGGTGGAACAGCTTGAGCGTCGGCAAGCCCTTAATCGCCAAAACCATGTTGCAGACCGCGCCGAATGAGAACGTAGACACGAAAATCAACAGTGCGCCGACGATTGCGGGCAGGTAGCGGAAAATATTTTCCAGTCCGAGATAACTGATTCGCCACGCGCCGTAAAGTGCCAGCGCGACGAAAAATTCCGACGCGAGCAACAGTCCGAGGAACAATCTTTTTTTCGGACGAGCCGCCGCAAGTGTGCTTAACAAAATTTTCACCACCTATGCAAATCTATTTAGCTCATTGAGCGCGAATTTTATCAGCTGTTCGGTCGTGGCGTTCGCGGGAGCTTTTTGGAATGCCGCCGAAATTTCCGCCGACGTGTAGCCCAATGCCTCCAATGCCTCCGACGCCTCGTCGCGTGCTGTCGATTGAATCGGCGCGGGCTGAAATTCCGACGGCGGGGAATTTGCACGTCATGCGAAACGATTTAGCTCCTTGAGCGCGAATTTGATAAGCTGTTCGGTCGTAATGTTCGCGGGAGCTTTTTGGAATGCCGCAGAAATTTCCGCCGCCGTGTAGCCCAAAGCCTCCAATGCCTCCGACGCCTCGTCGCGCGCGCTGCCAAAAATTTCCTGTTCCCTGCCCCCTGCCCCCTGACCCCTAACCTTGTCCTTGAGCTCAAGCAGAATTCGTTCGGCGGATTTTTTGCCGACGCCGGGCAGTCGCGTCAAGGTTTTGATTTCCTGTCGGGCGACGGCGCGTGCGAAGTCCGCCGCAGAAATTTTCGACACGATGGCAAGTGCGCCCTTTGCTCCGACGCCCGAAACCGTCAGCAACAATTCAAACAGCTCGAACGTCGCGCGATTTGCCATGCCGAATAAATTTATCGCGTCTTCGCGCACAGCCGTGTGAATGAAAAATTCCGCCGCCGTGTCGACCGTCAGAGTTTGCCGCGTCTGCGCGTCGACGAAAATTTTGTAGCCGACGCCGTTCACGTCAAGAATACAGCCGTCGTCGAACAGGAACTTAACTTTGCCGCTCAAGTAACCAATCATGATGTCGCCTCGAATAAATTTCGTCGTGCCAATGAATTCGCTTCGTAGCCAGCCGCGATTGCGATTGCCAAGGCGTCCGCCGCGTCGTCGGGTTTGGGCGGCTCGGCAAGGTTTAAAATTTTCGTGACCATGTAAATGACTTGCTCCTTAGTCGCGCCGCCGTAGCCCGTGATTGACTGTTTGACTTCGTTTGGCGTGATTTCCACGACGTCAAGATTGTTTTGCGCCGCACTAAGCAGGACGACGCCTCGCGCTTGACCGACGGGGATTGCAGTCGTCGCGTTCCTGCCGAAGAAAAGTTTTTCGACGCCCATAACTTGCGGCTGAAAATTTTTAATCAGCGCGTCAAGTTCCGTGTGAATTTTCAGCAGGCGGTCTTGCATACGGGCGCGGGAGTTCGTGGTTATGACGCCGAATTTTTTTGCGACGAGCCGTCCGCCAATCTGCTCAACAAGTCCGTAGCCGCAAATCGCCGTGCCGGGGTCGATACCTAACGCCAACATTTAATCGGCGAATTCGTAATTGCCGTAGACATTTTGAACGTCGTCGTCTTCGTCGAGCGCGTCAAGGAGCTTTTGCATCTTTTCGGCGTCTTTATCGGACAGCGTGACGGTCGTATCGGGCACCTGCGTAATTTCGGCGGAGGCGGTCTCAATGCCCTTTTCGGCAAGTGCGGACTCAACGGCGTTGAAGTCGTCGGGGTCGGCGGTTATCTCGAAGGATTCGTCGTCGGAGTTGAAGTCTTCCGCGCCCGCGTCCATAACAATTTCCATAAGCGCATCTTCGTCGTCGAAAGTTTCCTTGTCCACGACAAAGACGGCTTTTTTCTTGAACATCCAGCCGACGCAGCCGTTTTCGCCGAGATTGCCGCCGTGCTTGCTGAAAATGTGGCGGATATTCGCCGCCGTGCGATTGCGGTTGTCGGTGAGGATGTCGAGCATTAATGCCGCGCCGCCGGGACCGTAGCCTTCGTAGGTGATTTCTTCGTAGTTGGAGGTGTCGGACGCGCCGAGCCCTTTTTGAATCGCGCGGTTGATGTTGTCCTTGGTGACGTTGTTGGCTTTAGCCTTCGACAGCGCGAGTTTTAAGCGCATATTGCCCGTCGGGTCGGAGCCGCCCATTTTGACGGCGATTGTGATTTCGCGGCTGATTTTCGTCGTCATAGCACCGCGTATCGCGTCGTTGGCACCTTTCTTGCGTTTAATCGTCGCCCACTTAGAATGACCTGACATAAAGTTATCTCCCTTCCGTAAACAAAGATTCCAAACGTTGACGTGCGTGCAGCTCACCGGCGTTGGCGGCGTCGACGTACTACTTGATAGCCTCGTGAATATTTTGCGACACGCCGTTGTCGGCAGAATACATGCCGGCGGTTAAAATTTTTTTCATGTAAATCACGTCGCTCATAGGATTTTCGTAATAGGGTGCGCACTCAACGAAGCCGAATTTTTTGTAAAGACGAATCGCGCTTTTGAGCGGCGTTATCGTATCCAAAACCATTTCGCGAAAGCCGTCAGCCCGCGCAGAATTTATAATCGCCTCGACAAGTTGACTGCCCGCGTGATGTTCGCGGAAACCTGCGCGGACAAACAGGCGTTTCATTTCGCAACGGGCGGCGTTGTGCCTGTGATAGGCGACGCAACCGATAATCTCCCCGTCGACGCGTGCGCAAAGAATTCGACCTTCGGGCGGCGTGTATTTTGCGGATAAATCATTCAGTTCGTCGTCAAGGTGTTGGAAGGACAAATCGCGCCCCAAAAATTTTGTGTACTCCGTCACGAGCCGTTTGATTGCGTCCAAGTAATTTCCGCCGTCAACAATTTCAATCACCGACATAACGATAAACCTCCGTCCAGCCGCGTCCGTAAGCGTCGTAAAAATCAATTTCGCCGCCTTGATCGCCCGTCGACCAATCGCCGCCGCGAGGATTGTTCACGCCGCGTGCCTCAACGGTTTTGCCGTCGCCGATATAAATTGCCACGTGGAATTGCGGGCGACAGAGAATATCGCCGCGTTGAAGATTGTCGGCAACTTCCGCCCACGAAAATTTTTTCCAGCCGCCGTCGCCGCGCAGGTCGTCCCAAATCGTATCGGCGTCGCCCGTGAGTTGCCGTCCGTTGTAGCGTGCGCCGTATGCGGGATTTTTATGCCACGCCTCGATGATTTTAAAGCCGCCGTGCTCGAAGGCGTGATATACCAGCGACGCGCAATCGTAGTCGGGACCTTCGCGCGAGCCGGTGTACGGGCGATAATCCGTAGCGTTCGCCGCGCCCTGCGAATAGCCGTGAGTGTCGTCGTTGGCAATGTCGACAGCCCATTGAACGGCGGACTCGACGCGACTGTCAATCGCCTGCGCGGGCAACGAACTAATCAGCAGACAGCCCGCGACTGCCGCCGTGAAGAACTGCTTAATCATGCGTTGACCACCCTGAAAAATTTCTTCTTGCCCTTGCGGACGACTGCCGCTCCGTCGCCGAAATCAGCCGCCGTCAAAATGTAGTCGACGTTGGAAACTTTAGCGTCGTTGAGCGTCAAACCGCTTTGCGCAATGAGCCGACGACCTTCCGCCTTGGAGTCGATGATTTTAGCGGCGGCAAGCACGTCCAAAAGTTTTTTGCCGACGGCGTCCGCGACTTCGACGGTCGGCATGTTGTCGGAACTTTGTCCCGCGAAAATTTCTGCGGCGGATTGTTGAGCCTGTTGAGCCGCCTCCGCGCCGTGAACAAGTTTCGTGACCTCGAACGCCAAAATTTTTTTCGCCTCGTTAATTGCCGCGCCCTCCAGTGCCGCAAGCCGATTGACCTCCGACATCGGCAGGAACGTCAGCAAACTCAAGCACGTCTTAACGTCCGCGTCGTCGACATTGCGCCAATACTGATAGAAATCATACGGAGACACCTTGTCCGCGTCCAGCCACAGTGCGCCGCCCGCAGTCTTGCCCATTTTGGTGCCGTCGCTTTTGAGCAAAAGTTTGTTCGTCAAGCCGTAAGCCGCACGACCTGTTTTGCGCCGCGTGAGTTCGACGCCCGCAATGATGTTTGACCATTGATCGTCGCCGCCCATTTGCAACACGCAGTCATAATCGCGATTGAGCTTGTAAAAGTCGTAAGCCTGCATGACCATGTAATTGAACTCCAGGAACGTCAAGCCCTTGTCCCAGCGTTGCTTGTAGCATTCGGCGGCGAGCATTCGATTAACCGTGAAATGTGCGCCGACTTCGCGCAGCAGGTCGATGTAGCCGAGTTTGCGGAGCCAATCGCCGTTGTTGACCATCAAAGCTTTGCCGTCGCTGAAGTCGATAAACCGCGCAATTTGTTCCTTGAAGCGGTTGCAATTGTGTTCTATAACGTCGTCCGTCATTACCTTGCGCAAATCCGAACGTCCCGAAGGATCGCCGACAGTGCCCGTGCCGCCGCCGACAAGACATATCGGGCGGTGCCCTGCGCGTTGCATGTGAGCCATAACCATGAGCGCGATAAAATGCCCCGCGTGCAAGCTGTCTGCCGTGGGGTCGAAGCCGATATAAAATGTAACCTTTTGTTCGCCGAGCAATTTGCGTACTTCGTCGGCGTCGGTGCACTGCGCGATAAATCCGCGTTCCGTCAATGTGTCGAATACATTCAAAATAATTTCCCCCTTTTGCGCGGCATTATATCAAACCGCACGTAAAAAATATATCGTCGGCAGGAAAATTTTCACGGCGGCAGAAAAGTCAACGCGCATTAAATTTTTGGAAGGTGAAACATCTTGGCTATCTTCTCCGCAGACAGCAAACGTTTCCTGCGCCGCATCGACCTCCCGCTACTTTTTGCGGCGACAGCGATTGTAATATACGGGCTTGTGACAATTTCAAGCGCGACGCACATCAACACGCCCGGCGAAGAGCGTTTCTGGTTCGTTCAGCGGCAAGGAGTCTTCGCCATAATAAACGCGATACTGGCGATTCTGTTCATGAACTTTGATTATCGCGGACTAAGTCAGCACGGCAAGAAGCTTTACATATTCAACTTGGTAATGCTCGTGGCGGTAATGCTTTTCGGGCACGCGGCATTAGGCGCGCAACGCTGGATTCAAATCGGTCCGATAAGTTTGCAGCCGTCGGAGTTCTCCAAACTCATAATAATAATTTGCTTGGCGTCGGTGCTCGAAGAACGTATGGGCAAGCTCAACACGATTCAAGACTTGGTGCCCGTCGCGGTGTATGTCGGCGTACCGTTCCTGCTGGTGCTCAAGCAACCCGACCTCGGCACGTCGCTGGTCTTTATGGCGATTTTTTTCGGCATGGTTATCGCGTGCGGTATGCCGTGGCGAATTTTTACGGGCATCGTCCTTGCGGGAATTGCAATGTTCCCCGTGCTGTGGCAATTCATGAAAGACTACCAGAAAATGCGAATCATGGTTTTTCTTGACCCGAACGTCGACCCGCTCGGTTCGGGCTACCACATCATACAATCGAAAATCGCAATCGGTTCGGGAATGCTTTTCGGCAAAGGTCTGTTCGAGGGCACGCAAAGTCAGCTGAACTTTCTGCCGGAGAATCACACGGATTTTATATTCGCGGTCGTCGGCGAAGAGTTCGGCTTTGTCGGAGCGGTCATCTTATTGTTGCTGTATCTGATTGTGCTGTGGCGCGGCATACAGATTGCCAAGGACGCGGGCGACGTTTTCGGGCGACTGCTTGCCGTCGGGATAACGTCGATGCTTGCCTTCCACGTGCTTGTTAATGTCGGCATGACGACGGGCATTATGCCTGTCACGGGCATTCCGTTGCCGCTTATGAGTTACGGTATCAGCTCGTTGACGACGAACATTTTGGCGATTGCAATTCTGATGAACATTCACATGCACAAACAAAAATTCATATTCTGAAGCGACTTGCAAAAAAATCCCCCGCCGCCTTTGACGGGGGATAAATTTTTCATGCGAGCGCGACATTGTCGAGCCCGAAGTCAGTTTCAGCGGAATTAATTTCGCGACGTGCCTGCAACTGTTCCAAAGCTCGTTCGGAGACCTGCAAATCTTCGTAAGCGAAAATTTCGTTGTCGTTATCGTCGGGATACCGGCCGGGCATGTTTACGGTGAATTTTTCGCCCTTGAAACTAAATTCAACCGGTCGCACGTCGCGGCGCAAAATTTCGCCTGTTTCGGGATGAATTCGAGTTTCGGCAGTCATGGGAATTCCTCCGCCGTATAAAACCGTCGAGCTTATCGACGGGAATTTGCTTGTCAATCAGAACAGGAAGTTGAAAATTTGCGTCAAGATGCCCTGACGTTGTTTTGCGTTGAGCGGACCTTTGCCGTTGAATTTAAGCGTGGCGTCGGCGACCTTGTATGACGGGACGGTATTGTTCATTGTCACGTCGTCGCGGCGAATGACTCCGCGCAGTGTGATTTTATGTTCGTCGCGATTTTGCCAGATGGATTGCGTGCCCTCGACGATCATGTTGTCGTTGGGCAGGACTTCGACGACGGTAACGGTTATCTGCCCCGAAAAGCGATTCGTATCGGTTGCGGTGCCGTCCGCTTGCCAGTTATCGGAGCCGCTTGCCGAAAACGCCTTGATAAAGTCGAAAATACCCGTGCCGCTGCCGACGCTTACGGAGCCAGATTTTGAGTTCGTGCGGGACTTCGTGGCAGTTTGCGTCGTCGATTCGCTGATTACGATTGTCAAGATGTCGCCGACGTTGCGAGCCTTTTTGTCGGAGTACATGCTCATTGCGCCGCCGTCGACCCACAACGACTTGGCGTCGACCGTGCCGCCTGCAATGACGAACGCCGCGATTAAAATTGCCGCGAGAAATTTTTTTGTCATAATGTCACCTCCTCAAATCGTGTTAAGTTGTGTTGCGCCGACTGAACGTTAATCGCTGAATTTGAGTTTGTAGCATCTACTTTCTCTTTGCTTGCCCAAAGAGAAAGTAGCAAAGAGAAAAGGCACCTCGCGGGGGCGTTAGTCCCGATTGCCGCGACGTTGCGCCCACCCGTAGCCGCACGTTGCCCGCGGACTTCGCATCACGCTCAGTGCGCGGGCAAGGCGCGCGTCCATGCGCGCCTCAATATTTCGCGATTGTATTGTTCACATGGTGACTTCGACGGTGTGCGCGTCAATGACTTTGGCAGTCAAAATTATTTCGGACGTTTCGTTTTTGACCTTGACGAGCGAGCCGATTCGTCCGCGCGTCATAACGATGCCTTTAGCTGTGGCGCGTATGCCGTTGTAGTTGACGATGATGTTGACGTGCTGACCGTGATTGACGGCGACGGGCTGTTGAAAGTAAGCAAGCGTGACGGGCGAACCTGCGCGAATGAATCTGTGCGGCACAAGTCCGTTGACCTCGGCGATGTCCTTTATGTATTCGTTGCGCCCGTCAACGGTGACTTCGGCACTGTGAAAGTCGCGGGCGTCGACGGGGACTTCGATTCGCAGGTCGTGGCTTGCGACGAGCACCGTGTCAAAAACTTTGACGCTTGCCGTGTAGCTAACCGTTCGATTCGCGCGACCGTTGACGTAAATCATCACGCGCACGGGCGTCAAGCTGATGTAATTTATCTGCGCGGGGAGTTCGGCTTTCACGTCGACGACGCCTTCGGGCAACTTGATGTCGACGGGTGCTTGAGTGAAAAAAATTTCGTGCCGACGATTTTCGCCGCGTTGAGCCAAAGCTTTTTCCACGGCGTCGAGGGCGATTGCCTGCAGTTCCGCGCCGCTGACCGTGTAAGCAAAAGTTCGCGGCATCAAACTCATTACCAAGATCAATGCCGCGATAAAAAATATTCGTTTCATGTTAAATCAGCGTTTCAACTGGTTGGCAGTCTCAAGCATGGAGTCGGAAGTTGTGACCGCCTTAGCGTTCGATTCGTAGGCGCGTTGTGCAACAATCATGTTGACCATTTCCTCGACGACCTGCACGCCGCTCATTTCAAGCGTGTTTTGTGCAAGGACGCCCGCGCCGTCTTGACCGGGCTCACTTTCAATCGGTGCGCCCGACGCCGGAGTTTCCATGAATAAATTTTTGCCGTAAGCGTAAAGTCCTTCGGGATTGACGAAACGCACAAGGGTTATCTGCCCGATTTCGGTTTGCTCACCGCCTGCGGGCGTATCGGAGACGCGACCGTCCGAACTGATTACGAGACTGCTAATCGGCGCGTTTTCGTCAAGCGTGATGTTCGGAATGAGCAGGAAACCTTCGCTTGTCACGATTCGGCGGTTTGAGTCGAGCTTAAACGAGCCGTCGCGCGTGTAAGCTGTTGTGCCGTCCGGCATTTGAATTTGGAAGAATCCGTCGCCTTGAATGCCGACGTCGCTGGGATTGTCCGTCGTCTGAAGCGGTCCTTGCGTAAAAACTCTGTGTGTCGCGGAAACTCTGACGCCCAAGCCGACTTGCAAACCTTGCGGATATTGCGTGCCGTTGCCGGAGTTGCCGCCCGCGTCGCGCAACGTTTGATAAAGCAAGTCTTGAAATTCCGCACGAATTTTTTTGCCGCCGTAGGTGTTGACGTTGGCGATATTGTGAGCCACAACGTCCATATTAGTCTGCTGCGCCTTCATGCCCGACGCCGCCGACCAAAGCGATCTCATCATGATGAATGCATCTCCTTTATGAATTCTAACGTCCGTATCTGATGTTCCGAAATTTATATCGGCAAGATTGTAATTGGCATTAAAAATTTTTTCAAGCCCGAAAAAAAATCGCATACGCCATAAGTTTTTCAGCATAGGCTGATATAATCCGCGCCAGTTAGAAATTGATTAGAGGTGGAGGAAATGATTAGGCGAGTTCTTTGGGTGCTGCTCGTAGTTTCCGCCGTGAGTTTTGCAAGCATCAGCTCGGCGGCTGCCCTGAAGTACGGCGACAAAGGTGACGACGTCAGAGAAATTCAAACGTATCTTATCGCGCAAAATCTCCTGCACGCGGCGGCTGACGGTGTTTACGGCACGGCAACCGTCAACGCAATCAAGGACTTTCAAAGCGCACTCGGTCTTGAAGTCGACGGCATTTGCGGCGCAATGACTTACAAAATTTTGCGCGCGGCGGCTTACGACGAAATTGACATTAACACATTCCAACTTGGCGATTACGTGCCCGAACACAACGAAATTCCCAAAGCTTCGACGGCGGCCGCCTCCGTCCTCAGCGCAGTGAAGACCGTCAATGAGGTCGTTCGATACGCAGAGGTCGGCGACGTTATCAAGCTCGGAATGCAGGGCGACGGCGTTGTCCACATCCAAAATAAATTGAGTGAGCTCGGCTTTTACGACGGCGAAGTTGACGGTATCTGCGACGAAATGACCGTTGACGCGCTGAAAGATTTCCAGAGCAGTCGCGGTCTCAAAGCCGACGGCATTTGCGGGCGCAGAACTTATTCCGCGTTCGACGGTGACTTCGCAGACGTCGCAGATTTGAACGTCATCGATTACGGCGGCGAACCGCTTTACTACAGCAGAGTCGTTGAGGTCGAGGCAACGGGCTATTCCAGTGCGCAAGTCGGCATGAGTGCTTACACCGCCACGGGCACGCTTTGCAGATACGGAGTCATTGCGGTTGACCCGCGCTTCGTTCCGCTCGGCACGAAAGTTTACATTCCCGGCTACGGCTACGCTGTGGCTGAAGATACGGGCGGCGCGATTGTCGGCAACGTGGTCGATCTTGCCTTCGATACCGTCGGCGAATGCTTCGCATGGGGTCGCCGCTTCGTGCCGATGTACATACTTGAAGAATAATCGGTTACCCGAAAAAAATTCCTCGGCGTTGAGATTCGTCGGGGAATTTTTTTTGCGCGGTGCAGACGGTGCGGCGTCTGTAACGTTGAAATAACTTTTGTGTTGTTAATCTACTTTCTTTCGGCGGAGAAAAATTTACGCGTAAACGTCACGTTGCCGCACGTCCATGTGCGCCCCTTAATTCGCAACTTAAATTCTGCGCCCAAATTTCGCGGCTTGACGGAACGGCGCGGGCGTGCTAGATTTTTTCGCAAAGGAGGTCGAAAATTTTTGTACGAAATTACTGTCGGCGCGGCGTTCGAGGCTGCGCATTTCATTGCGGGCTACGACGGCAAATGCGCACGTCTGCACGGGCACAACTGGACTGTGGAGGCTGTCGTTCGCGGACGGGAGCTTGACGCGCTCTGTATGCTGATTGATTTTAAAATTCTCAAGGCGGAACTTAACCGCGTGCTTGACGAATTCGATCACCGCTTCTTGAATGAGCTGGAGACTTTCGCGCAGGAAAATCCCACGGCGGAAAATCTTGCGCGAAAAATTTTTGAGCAGCTCAAAACGTCGGACATCTTCAACGACGCGACGAAACTGCACGCCGTCAAAGTTTGCGAGTCGCCGAATTCCTGCGTGACGTATCATGAGTAGCGCGTTCGTCACGGAAATTTTTTCGTCGGTGCAGGGCGAAGGCAAGTACATCGGCTGTCGACAAGTTTTCGTGCGGCTTGCCGATTGCAACCTGAATTGCGCCTTTTGCGACACCGACTGCCGCCGCGCAGAAAATTGTCGTGTCGAGACGGCGGCGGGCACCGCAACTTTCCGCGACGTGAAAAATCCGCTTGAGCCCGCGCAGGTCGTCGAGGTCGTGAAAAATTTTTGCGGCACAGTCCCGACGCAGGCAGTGAGCTTTACGGGCGGCGAGCCGCTGTTGAATTGGCGATTCGTGCGCGACGCGGCGACGGCGATAAAAAATTTCGGCGTGAAAATTTTCCTTGAGACGAACGGCACACTCCCCGACGCGCTTGAAAAAATTTCGGACGCGGTCGACATAATCAGCATGGACATCAAATTGCCGAGCGTCGTCGGGCGAAATTTACTGCCGCTCCACGAAAAATTTTTGCAGGTCGCGCACGGCAAGGATTTGTATGTTAAAATCGTTGTAGCGGATTCGTCGACGCGCGAAGAATTTTTATCGGCGGTCGAGGCGGTCGCGAAGGTCGACGCGGGAATTTTGCTGATACTCCA
>JADEZP010000091.1 GCA_015206805.1 Quinella sp. 1Q7
TTTTGTCTTATTTTGAAAGGGGGAAGGCTGCTCCGAAGCGAAGAGGCGACCCGTTACGGTCGTCCTGCTTGGGACGCGACAGGATGTTGCGTATGCGGCGGAATGATGAAGCGAAAAATATTCGAGACACTTAAACACCTGAATAACAAATTCGTGCTGTGCATGATGATTGCGGGCTTTACGGCGATTAACAGCGGCTTTACCGGTCAAGACGAATTGCCGCCCGTCGAAACGACCGAACCCGCTCCAATCGAGGACACCGACACGAATACACCGACAGCAATCGCAGTAAACGAAAACGGCAAACTCAAAGTCAGCGACGACGACGAATTGACGCGGCTGTTTATCGAGCAGGTTGAGGCGTCGCGCAAACATGACGTTGACAAACTTATCGGCGTCGAGGACGAGACACCTTCGCAGGCGGAGGAAGTCGCCACGGTCGAGGAAGTTCCCGAAAACGTCGTTGAGACCGCGCAAGGTTACCTGCCCTACAGCCAAGTTATGAGCATGGAGGCGACGGCGTACCTTCCGACGGACGGCAACGGCGCGGGCTTGACGGCAATGGGCATCCCCGCCACTTACGGAGTTGTCGCAGTCGACCCCGACGTTATCCCGCTCGGCTCAAGGGTGTACATCCCCGGCTACGGCGAAGCTCTTGCGGCGGATACCGGCGGCGCGATTTACGGCTACCGAATCGATTTGTGCATGGAGGATTATTGGCAGGCAATGGACTTCGGACGGCGCGAAATTACCGTTTTCGTCTTGAAATAGATTTTACATACGGGCAACAAAAAAATTCCCCGCGACACTCAAGCCGCAGGGATTTTTAATTTGGCGCGTGATATTCAGCTTATCTTCGCCAACGTGACGAAAATTGAGCGAACCAACTTTGCACGCTCCGACGCCGTCATATTGCCCGACGCCGCCGATTGATACAGATTCGCCGCCATTTGCGCGGAAAGTTCAGCCTCGCGCCGCGTGATTAATCGGCTCTGCAACAGGACGTCAAGCATTGACTTCACGGCGTTGAATGACGTTTCTTCGCCGATTGCCTCAAGTATTCCGCGAAACAGCAGTTGCTTTTGATCGGGCTCTTCGGGCAACAGTGTGATTCGTATGTAGCCGCCCAGTCCGCGCCGCGATTCCACCGTGAAGCCGCGCTCCGCCGTGAAACGCGTGCTCAAAACGTAACTTATCTGCGACGGTGCGCAACTTATTTCGTCCGCCAACGCCGTGCGCTTGAGTTCAACCTGTCTATCGGCTTTTTGCGCCAGCAGTTTGAGAATGTAGTCCTCAATCGTGTCAGCTTTGTTGTTAGTCATAATCTATCACCTCTTGATATTTTGACATTATACCCGCAAAATATCAAATCGGCAAGCTTTTTTTGACGGCGGCAATGCGTCGTGTCGTCCGCAACGTTTAAATTCAATTTGCATATGCAACGGCGGCGGCCTCAAGTCGTGCAGCTTAAGGAGGCGATTTTATGATTCAAGCGGTTTTTTTTTGACAGGGACGGAGTTCTCAACGAGGATGTCGGTTATCTGTTTGAAGTTGAGCGTTTCAAGTGGATTGACGGGGCGCGCGACGCCGTTAAGCTGTGCAATGAACGCGGGCTGTTGACGGTCGTCGTCACCAATCAAAGCGGCATTGCTCGCGGAATGTACACGGCTCAACACGTCGACGCCCTGCACGACTTCATGCAACGGAGTCTGTCGCAAATCGGCGCGCATATCGACGCGTTCTATTACTGCCCGCATCATCCCGAAGGCGCCGTTGCCGAATTCAGCGTAACTTGCGATTGTCGCAAGCCCAAGCCGGGGCTTATCGTGCGTGCGTGCAAAGACCTCAACATCAACCCCGCGCAGTCGATTTTGTTCGGCGACAACAAGCGCGACATCGAGGCGGCTCAAGCGGCGGGACTTCGTGCGGGAATTTTTTTTGCGGGCGGAAATTTATTCGACGCCGTCAAAGCGGGACTTGAAACTTTCTAACGCCACAGACACGCGATAATCAGCGCGGGCAACAGATTCGCCACGCTGATTTTTTTTTCGGGCAAAAGCAGATTCACGCCGACGCCGAATATCAGCACACTGCCGACCGCCGACAGGTTTGCAAGCGCGACGTCCGTCATCAGCGGCTCAATGAAGCCCGCCAGCAACGTTATCGCGCCCTGGAAAATGCCGACGCTCACGCACGAAAAGATACAGCCCTTGCCGAGGCTTGCGGTCATCACGAGGATTATAATCAAGTCGAGTGCCGACTTGGCGATTAAAATTGTCGGGTCGTGCAACAGGCGGTCGTTAATCGCGCCGATAACCGCCATTGCTCCGATACAAACGGTCAGCGACGCCGTCACGAAGGCATCCAAAAATTTCGCGTCGCCGTCATTGCCCGAACGATTGCGCAGCCAAATTCCCAGCCGCTCAAATTTCCCTTCGATGTCGATTATCGCGCCGATTAAGCCGCCGCCGATTAAGCTTGCGATAAACAGCATTGCGTTAGAATTTTCCAAGATATTTTCTACGCCAATTAATCTGCCGCCGAGTAAGTTTGCGATAAACAGCATTGCGTCGGAATTTTTCAGTGCACCGTCCGCGCCGAGAAATATCACCACCAACGCGCACGCGTCCTGCAACGTCCGCTGAATGTTCGTCGACAAAAATTTTCCGCCGAAAAGTCCGACCAGTCCGCCGACGATAATTGCCGCGACGTTAATCAGCGTGCCGAGTCCCGCAAAATGAAATTCCATAATAAAATCCCCCTTGCAATCCGAAATGATTTTGTCGCCGCGCGTCGAACAGTCCCTGCGGAGGTTGATTGTTATGCCGAAAAAAAAAGTTCGTTACGTTTGCCAAGAGTGCGGCGCGGAGTTCGTCAAGTGGATGGGCAAATGTCCGACGTGCGGTAATTGGAATTCGCTGGTCGAAGAGGACGTTGAGCCCGAATCGAACACTTCGCACGCGCTGACGACTGCCTACGAAACGCCGCGCCCGATTGCTCAAGTCGACATGGAAGAGTTGCCGCGATTTGCGACGGGTTCCGGTGAACTCGACAGGGTGCTCGGCGGCGGATTAATTCCCGGTTCAATAATTTTAATCGCGGGCGATCCCGGCGTCGGCAAGTCTAGTTTGACGTTGGCTGTCTGCGCGAACGTGGCACGCGGCGGAAAAAAAGTTCTTTACATCACGGGCGAGGAAAGTTCGCGGCAAATTCGTATGCGAGCCGAAAGACTCAACGCCCTTGCCGACGAGCTGTACATTTGCGCGGAAAACAACTTCGAGCGAATCACTCATCACGTCGACAAAGTTCAGCCCGAACTTTTAATCGTCGACTCAATCCAAACGATTTACCGTTCCGAAATCGAGAGTGCGCCGGGGAGCGTGTCGCAGGTGCGCGAATGTTCGGCGGGTCTTATGCGGCTGTCGAAAAGTCGCGGCGTGACGACGTTCGTTATCGGGCACGTGACCAAGGACGGCTCTCTTGCCGGACCGCGCGTCCTTGAACATATCGTTGATACGGTGCTGTTCTTTGAGGGCGAACGCAACGCCGACTTCCGCGTTTTACGGGCGATAAAAAATCGTTTCGGCGCGACGAGCGAAATCGGCTTGTTCGAGATGCGCGACACGGGACTTGCCGACGTGCCCGACGCGTCGAAACTTTTCCTGCCCGAACGCGCCGACGATATCGGCAGTGTAATTGTCCCGACCGTCGAAGGCACGCGCCCGCTGCTTGTCGAGGTGCAAGCCCTTGTCGCGCCGACGCCGTTCATGCCGCCGCGCAGGACTTCCGACGCCGTCGACATCAAGCGTATACAACTGCTGCTTGCCGTGCTTGAAAAGCGACTGCACCTTAGTATCGGCGCGTGCGATGTTTACGTCAAGACAGCGGGCGGAATCAAAATCGACGAGCCTGCGACTGACCTGCCGCTTGCCGTAGCGTTGGCGTCGAGTTTCGCGAACAGGAAACTTTTGCCGCAATGCGTCATCTTCGGCGAAGTCGGCTTGAGCGGAGAAGTTCGCGCCGTGAGCAAAGCCCGTCAACGAATCGACGAATCAATCCGCATGGGTTTTACGAACATTATCCTGCCCAAAAAAAATTTCGCGGAGGTGTCGAAATCACCTGCCGCGAATAAAGCGACGCTTCTGCCCGTCGACAATCTGCGCACCGCGCTAAAGACCGCAATGCCGCGTGAATGATATTTTCAGGTAAGTTTGCCGTTACGGAGCCGATAAGTCGTGTCGTTTACGTGGAAAGTTGTCGTCGCGCCGAAGTCCTTCAACGTGACGGAGCCCGTGCCGACTTTGAATGCGATTGATTTTTTGGAGGCGTTGTACGTCGGTGCACTGAACGCGTCGGTTATCTGCAGGAGGTCGCCGCTGTCGAAACCGTAAATTACATCCTTGCCGCTATCGTAAATGAACGTGTCGGAGCCTGCGCCGCCCCATAAGCTGTCGTTGCCTTTGCCGCCGCTTAACGTGTCATTGCCGCTACCGCCGACGATTGAGTTCGCAAGCTTGTTGCCCGTGATTCGGACGGCTTTGGTGCGCGTGGAGGCGTCGATAACTTTTGTAGTTGAATCGGCGGTTACGGGCGATTTTGTCGAGTTCGTCACTCGCAAGCCCTTCGAGCCGCTGATATTAACCGCCGACAATTTCGCCGCGCCCTGCAACGTGACTTTGCCGTCGCCGACAGTGACAACGACATTTGAGCCGCTCTTGACCGTGGAATAATAGCCGCCCGTGACTTTGAGCGTCGAAGTCGTGTTGAAGCCCGCGATTGAGTCTTTGCCGTCGCCCGCCGCAAATTGGTAGACGATGTGTTTGCCGCCGCTGTTGACGATTGAATCATTACCCGCGCCGCCCGAAATCGTTATGTGGTTGCCTTCGTTGTGAATGGAGTCGTTGCCACTGCCGCCGACGATTGAAACGCTGACGCCCTCGTTGTAAAGATAATCCTTGCCGTTGCCTCCGTTAAGTATCGCGCACGTGCCGCTTGAGTAAATTGTATCGTTGCCTGCGCCGCCCGACAGATAATTGTAGTCGCCGTAGTTCACGAATTCATCATTGCCCGCGCCGCCCAAGAGCGTCGAATCTTCGCCGTCGTTGTAAAAATAATCGGCACCCGCGCCGCCCGAAGCTTTGACGGCGTTGGCGTAATTTTCAAAGTCGTCGTTGCCGTCGCCGAGCGATATATAAGAATTCGCGCCTTCGTTGAAGACGGAATCATTGTCCGCGCCGCCGTAGACGCTGCTGAAAGTTCCCGTGTTGGAAATGGAATCCGCGCCGCTCTCCCCGTAAATTTTGACGCGATAACTTGCGTTTTCGATAGTGTCGGAGCCGTCGCCGCCGTAAAGTTTGGAGTCGTCGCCGCTTACGGAAACTGTCGCATTTGTATCGAAACCCGCGACTGCAACCGTGATTGTGCCGTCGCCGTTGAAAATGTAATCGCCGCCTGCGCCGCCGTAAACCGTCGATTTGTAGCCGCAATTTTTTATGTCGTCGATGCCCGCGTCGCCGTAAAGTTTTGCATTGTTCGCGAAGTTGTTTAGGGCGTCGTTACCCGCACCGCCGCGCAGTGTCGAATTGTTGCCGCCGACCAATTTTATGGAGTAAGCGGTCAACGCCGCGTTGCCCGCCGCAATCCACGCAACGGAGTTTGTCGCGGACTTCACGCCCGCCGAAATATTTTCAACGGTAAGCCCCGCGACAGTTTCAATGGTGTTAATTGCGTTTGTCAAGATGTCGTTGCCGCTGCCGCCGTCGACAAAAACTTTCGCTCCGTCGGTGCCAATGGTATCGGAGCCCTTGCCGCCGACAATCGAAACGTTATTGCCTTCGTTGGTCACAAGGTCGTTACCAGTGCCCGCGTTGATTGTGACGGTGCCCGCGTAATTCCACACGACATCATCTGCCGCGCCCGTCGATATGACGACGTTGGAGCCGCTGTTTGCAATGGTGTCGGAGCCCGCGCCGCCCTTCATGGTGACGGTCTTCCAATAGTTCACGGCAAATCCGCCGCTTGAGCCCGTCGAAATCGTCTTGCGGTAGGTGTCGTAGTCAAAAGTCGTCGTCGCCGCCTGCTTTGCAAAGTAGCGCATGAAAATATATCCGCCCGCGTAAACGTCTCTTTCCGAAGTGGTGAAGGTCGGTATTAAAATTTTCTCGAAGATCGTCGGATCTTTGGCGTATCTGATGATGTTTTCGCGGCGTTCGTCGTCGAGACCGTGAATGAGTTCGGCACTGCCGCCTTCAGCCAAAAATATCGGCAGGTCGGCAAAGTAATTGACGTTCGACGCCATGAGCCCGTGAACCAGCTCATGTACAAGCGTCCTGTCCAAATTAAATCTGTCGGTCGTGCCGTGGCGGTCGGAGCTCTTCATATTCCTGAAGTAAGCCATATTCACGCACAGAACGCGCGATTCGCAGCTTTTGCCGTCGTCCGATTCGAATGAAACGTAAGCCAGCGTGCCTATGTTTTCGTCGTCGATGAATTTCAACTTCATGCGGGAATTGGTCGTGTCGGCGGCGGTGAACGAATAGCCGTAGCTCTCCTCAATCAGTGCCAGCGAATCTTTAATCCACCAACTGTAAAGCCCGCGCACGATATATTGTTGATCGGCGGTGAGTTTGCTTTTGTCGGGGATGCCGTAAATTGTCAGCCCGTTGACGGTGAACGAACTGCCCGCAGGATATTTCGCCTTGCCGCTTGCGGGAAGTACGGTCGTCGAAGTTTTTTCGGAGCCGCCCGCGTCCGAGCCCGTAATCGCGCCCGTATCGGCGTTGTCGAGGATGATGCCGCACTTTTCGACAAGGAACGTATGCCAATCGGGTGCCGCCTTCATATCCGCGAGAAATTTTTGTCTGACCGCTTCGTAGTTGGCGAATTTGGAACTTGCCGCAATCGCTTCGTCGAGTGCCGCGCGTCCGCTCAAGTTGGTGTTGTCCAAGCTTTGATTGAACGTCTTGATAACTTCCTGTTGAGTCATAAAAATTCCCTCCCAATCGAAATTGTCTGTCGATTATACCGCAAAAAAAATTTCCCGCCAAATGACGGGATAAAAAATTTTGTTCGTCAGCAATATTGATGATCGAGGCGGATAATTGCGCGGTCGTCGGCGTGAAGTGCAATCAGTCGCCGCTGAAATTCCCGACGCAGTTCACGGTCGTTAAGCGGGAAATTTTCCGGAACTGCCACGTCGAAAATTAATTTCCTGCCCGACTTGTACGGCACGACGCGGAAATCATGCAATGTCAAGCCCGCGCCCAGTTCCGACAAAATTTTTTCGGCAAGTGCCCTGTGCTCGTCAAAGGCGGCGTCGCCTTGAACAACGGGGTCGATGTGCAACGTCACGGAAATTTCAAATGTCGATTGAAGTTTGCGTTCGAGCCTGTCGATAATTTCGTGCGCCGCCAAAAGTGACAGCGTCGCGGGCATTTCAACGTGCATTGACACGAAAAATTTTTTCACGCCGTAGTTGTGGACAATCACGTCGTGGACGCCCAAAACTTCGGGCGCGTCCGTGACGATTTTTTTTATGCCGTCGAGCAGTTCGGGGTCAGCCCTGCCGCCGATTATCGGCGTCAAAATTTCTTTCAGCGACGAAAGCCCGCCGCGCAATATGACTGCCGACACGACCATTCCCGCGACGCCGTCAATGTTGATGTCGAATTTTATCCACAGCACGATTGAAAGTATGACGACGCCCGACGCAAGGCAGTCAGTGAAGCTGTCGAGTGCCGCCGCGCCAATCGCCTCCGAATTTATTTTCCGCGCCGCGTAACGGTAGAACAGCCCCAATAAAAATTTGCCCGCCACCGATAAGCCCATGACGAACATTGTAAACAAGCCCGCGTCCATTTCGGCGGGGTTGATAATTTTTTCGACGGATTCAATCAACAGCTCGCCGCCGACAACAATCATCGACGTCGCGATAAAAAGTCCCGAAAGATATTCCGCGCGCCCGTAGCCGAACGGATGTTCTTCGTCGGCAGGTTTCGCGGCGAATCTGAAGCCCATCAACATTACCAAGGAAGTCGAGGCGTCGGACAGATTGTTGAACGCGTCGGCGATAATCGAAATTGCGCCGCTCATTATGCCGACAAAAAATTTCGCGCCGCTTAGCAAGATGTTTACGACGATACCCGTCACGCTCACCAACTGCCCGAAGCGTTCGCGATTCGTCGTGTCAAAAAAATTACTCATGCTCAAAACTCCGTCGTCACATGTTGCGCACCAAAGCCCATTCGCGCTGCTCGTAACGGCATTGTTCGCGATTCATGAAGCGCAAGCCGTTGGCAAAGTGCACATGTTCGCGGAAGCCCTGCCCGCTCAAAATCGACCTGAACGCGTCGTAATTGTCTTGGAACAGCAGGACGACCTTTTGCCCGTTGAAGTCGCGCATAATGTCGATAAGCCTGTCGAGTGAATTTCTGTTGTGAAGTTCAATAATCGGCTCGTCGTCTTGAATGTCGAAGATACTTTTCACGGCGTCGATATTGTTCGGGCTCACGAAGAATGCGCGGCGATGTTGGGAGGTAAGTCGCATCAGCCACTGAAAACGCGCCGTGAATTCGTCGTTCGACCTGCGGAAGCCTTCGCCGATACCGAACAGGGCGTCGACGTTGAGCCACGGCGTCCGCGCGAAGTGTCCGAGGAAAAGTTCGTTGAATTCGTCGTCAGGTTTGAGCTCGACGCTTTGCCCCGCGTAATGATAAATTTTTTTCGCGACGGAAAAATTTTTGAGACGCTCTGCCGGCACGAACGAATCAAACTTTTGCTCAAGCTTTAGATAATTCGCGCTGAAGAAGCTGTTCAAAATGTCTTGGTCGGGAGATTCGCACTTCGGGTTGTCGACGAGGAATTGAACTCCGTCGTGAAAGAAGTCGTCGGCAATTTCGTTGAGGTTGAAAACAATCACGCCCGAACAAAAATAATTTTCCTTGCGCACGCGCCCGGAATTGAGGACGAATTTGTTATCGACCATCATGTCGAAAGTCGCGAGTTCTTCGGGGACGGCGGCGAGCGGGAAATTTTTCAAGTCGTGTCGCCAAAGTTCGTCGATGTCCATGTTGACGATAATGTCGGCGTCGAGGTAAATTGCCTTGTCGATTTTCAGCGGCGCGAGAATTTTTTTAATCAGCAACCGATAGAACGCGCCGATACTGAAGCGCAACCGAATTTTATCGGCGAGCATGTCGCGCAGAAATTTTATGTCGTCCGCGCAGATTTGCTCCACGTCGTGAAATTGGACGCGCTGACCGTAACGCCCCGCGAGGTATGAAAATTTGTCGCGGTTATCGGGCGTAAGCGTCGCGTCGTGCAAAATATGAATCGTCACGGGCGCGAGCGTATTTTCAAAAATCGACGCCATTGTCGTGCCGACGAACTTGCTGTAGCGTCCGTCTCCGTCGTGCAAGCCGAAGCATACGTGAATCATTTGCGAAACTCCCTTCAGTCAATTAGAGCGTGTCGGTAACGCGATACAATTAAGAGGCGCGCATGGACGCGCGCCCTGTGTCCGCCGCCGTTAGAAAACGTGACGTTTTCGTAGGCGGCGCGGCTTTCTTTGCTTACTTTCTTTCGCCGCCGAAAGAAAGTAGAACACAAGCATTAAATTGAATCGCAACGTTCAGACGCCGCAACGCCCGCGCCACGGACAACGCGTCAACGTTTCGAGCGGTAGAAAATCCAAATCGCCGCAATCCAAATCGGCATTACAATGACTGCGGGGCGCATGTCGTCCATCAACGCCATTATCACCAAAATCATCGCCAAGAACGCCAAGCACAAATAATCCGCCACGGGATAGAATAACGCCTTGAACTTCGGGACAATGCCGACTGCCGCGCAGTGCTTGCGGAATTTCAAATGCGTCAAGATTATCATTGCCCAGCTTATGACGACCGCGCCCGTAACGACCGCCATCATGTACATGAAGACTTGATCGGGCAGGAAGTAGTTCAGCACCGCCGCAAGCAACGTTATTCCCGACGATATCAAAATTCCGTTGACGGGGACGCCGCGTTTCGACAGCCGCTCAAAAATTCGCGGAGCGTTGCCGCTTTTCGCCAGACCGTACAGCATTCGCGAATTTGAATACAGCGCGGAATTGTACACGCTGACCGCCGCCGTCAACACGACGAAATTCAGGATGTTTGCGGTGGCAGTGAATCCCGCGTTGGTGAAAATCTGCACGAACGGACTTGCCTCCTTGCCGACTTCATTCCACGGCCACAGCGTCATAAGGATAACCATTGTGCCGACGTAGAAAATCAGTATGCGGTAGATGACTTGGTTAATGGCGCGCGGAATTGTTTTGTCGGGATTTTCAGCCTCACCCGCCGTTATGCCCAAAAGCTCAATGCCGCCGAAGCTGAACAATACGGGCGCGAGCGACATCAGCATACCTTCGAGCCCGTTCGGGAAGAAGCCGCCGTGATCCCACAGATACGAAAAATTTTCGGGGAACGGGTCGGGATCCGTCGCGACGTAATACGAGCCGAGCAGAATCATTCCGATTATCGCGGAAATTTTTATGAACGCCATCCAGAATTCAATTTCTCCGTATGCGCTGACCGTGACGAGGTTGACCGCCGTAATGACAATCAAGCATACGAGCACGCCAATCCATTTCGGCAGACCGGGGAACCAGTAATCGAGGTAAATCGACACCGCGCTAAGTTCAGCCATGCTCACGAGGACATACAGGAACCAGTAGTTCCAGCCCGCCAAAAATCCCGGGAAGTCGCCCCAATATTTCGAGGCGTAGTAGCTGAACGAGCCGCTTACGGGCTCTTCGACGCTCATTTCGCCGAGCATTCGCACAATCAAAAAAATAACAATCCCGCCGATTAAATAGCTCAACGAGACTGCGGGACCTGCAAGGGCAATCGTCGCGGTCGAGCCGTAAAATAAGCCCGTGCCGACCGCCGTGCCCAGCGCAATCATTTGCAAGTGGCG
>JADEZP010000019.1 GCA_015206805.1 Quinella sp. 1Q7
AATTTTTCAGCAAGCCCATAATCGCTCCGTAACCGACCGCGCTCATGAAGTCTTCGTAGGGATTTTTGGCGGCGAACAGATTATGCAACTTCCCGTCGCTCGTGACTGCCGCAAGCCCGATGTGCGTATGTTCGCCGTTGCCCGCAAGCCCGATCATCGGTTTTGCCTTGAAACTGACTTCGAGACCTTCGGCGCGGAAAATTTCCTTGACAATCGTCCGAACGAACATTTCGTTATCGGCGGCTTGAACGGCGTCGGCAAACCGCCAATCGATTTCCAGCTGCTCGCAAACGTGCGTAAGGTGTCCCGATTCGTCAATCTGCGCTTTGAGACCGCCAACTTCCTTGTGCCCCATTTCGACTTGCAAGCCGTATTCGTCCAAAGTCACAACGCATTTTTCCAGCGCGCAACGAACTGCGCCGTGCGTGCGTTCCCAATACTGCTCCTGCATGACCTGCGACGCGCTCATTTCTTCGATTGCGGCTTCTTCAAGCGGCGTCTTAACCCAGAATTCAAGCTCCGTCGCCGAAGTAAAGCTGATGTCCGAAATATCCGCTCCGCTGACATCCAAGCCGTCAATCGTCGGGCGGGCGTGGAACAGGTCGAGCAATTCGCGCTTGACGAAAGACAGCGTATCCGTGAGCACGGCGCGGCTGTCGACGCGTTTGCCCTCGTGAATCAAAAAGCTCGGTATCCTCAACGTGCCGACGGGCTTATTCGTCGCGTCGTCGTAGTACTCGAAGTTGTAATCGACGAACCAATTCACGGACGGGTCGACGGGCATATCGACTTTGGCATTGTTGAGCGTGGCGATACTTGGCAGGACGACGCTTGAGCCGTCCGTTTGAACGGCGGTGCCCGCGTAAAATTCGTCGATGTCCTTCATGAACAGCCGCACGGGAATTTTTTCGTCGGTATCGTTGCCGGCAAGGTCAATGCCGACCAGCGACACGAATTTTATTTCGGGGTGTTCGCGCAGTTGTCGGATAATTTCGTCCTTAGGAGTGTTCGCTTTGATTGTGTACAGTAAATCTTTCATATCGGTTACCTCCCAATTTCGCCGGGAATGTCCATAATCGCTTCAACGCCGCGATGTCCCGTGCGAATTCTCACGGCGTCGGCAAGTTCGTAGACGAAAATTTTTCCGTCGCCGAATTCGCCCGTGCGCAAAATTTTCTGCGCGACCTCCAAAACCGTTTCGACGGGAATTTCGCACACGACCGTTTCAAGCTTAATTTTCGGCACGAGATTAACTTCGTATTCGCGCCCGCGATAAACTTCCTTGTGTCCGCGCTGGGTGCCGCAACCGTAAACTTGACTGACGGTCATGCCGTGCACGCCGATTTTGTTCAGCGCGTCTTTCAGATCCTCAAGCTTGGAAGGGCGCGTGATGATGTCGATTTTCGTAATTTTCCTGCTCATGTGCTCACCGCCTCAACTTTGCGAACCGGACACGCTCGGAAAAAGTTTCACCGCGTATGATTCGCCGCCGACGAAACTCGGTGCGCCCGCGAACAATCCGACGTTGTAGCCGCGCTCGCCGTGTTCGGTAAGGTCAAGCCCCGTAATTTCTTCGTCGTCGCTCGCACGCAACACGACAAGCGCATTGACGACCTTGTAGAGGACAGTTGAGCCGACTACCGCGAAAATCACAGCCACGCCGATTGAAATTACCTGCGCGACGAAAAGATTTGTCTCGCCGTAGAAAAGTCCGTTCGCGCCGTCGGGATTGACTGCCGTCGTCGCCCAAAGTCCCGTTGCAATCGCGCCCCACATGCCGCCGATACCGTGCACGCCAAACGCGTCAAGCGAATCATCGTAGCCGAATCGCTCTTTGACAATCGCGACCGCCGTATAGCAGATGCCGCCGCCGATTAAACCGATTGCGACGCTCGGAAGGACGGTCACATAGCCCGCGGCAGGAGTTATCGCCACAAGTCCAGCAATCGCGCCTGATACCGCGCCCAAAATCGTCGGCTTGCCACTGCGAATCCATTCGACCAGCACCCAGCCCAGTAAACCTGCCGCCGCCGCAACTTGTGTCACGACGAACGCATTTGCCGCCAACTCATTCGCACCGAGCGCGGAACCGGCATTGAAACCGAACCACCCGCCCCAGAGAATCGCCGCGCCGAGCACCGTCATCGGGATATTGTGCGGAACAATCGCCGATTTGCCGTAGCCGCGACGTTTGCCGAGCAGGATACAAATTGTTAAGCCGCTCACGCCGCTCAAGATGTGAATCACGAGCCCGCCCGCGAAGTCCAACGCGCCCAGCTGTGCCAAGAAGCCGCCGCCCCATACCCAATGCGCCATCGGGTTGTAGATGAACACCGCCCAAAGCAACATCAGCAACGCAAAGCCTTTGAACTTCATGCGCTCGGCAAATGCGCCCGTTATCAGCGCGGGGGTCAGTGCCGCGAACATGCATTGGAACGCCACAAACGCCAATTCGGGAATCGTGCCGCCGTCTACCAGGTTGTAGCCCACGCCCGATAAGCCGACTTTCGACAGGTCGCCGATTAAGCCGTTCACGTCCGCGCCGAATGCCAGCGTGTAGCCGACCAATACAAATTCGACTGACACCATACCCAGAATGAACATCGACTGCATTATCGTCGTCAAAACGTTTTTGCTCCGAACCATGCCGCCGTAGAAAAGAGCAACTGCCGGCGTCATCACGAAAACCAATGCCGCGCTTATCAGTACCCATGCCGTGTCTCCGTTGTTCATAACAATCACTGCCTAACCAAAAAACTTTATCAGCTGACGGCGTGATTATACCATAACGAAAAAGTATGTAAATCCCGCGAAACGTTGTATTCTTGAATACATTTATCGGCAAGGGTTGTATGCAAATTCCGAATAGGCAAAAAAAAAGACGGTATTCAATTTACCGTGAACCGTCGTAAAAATTTTTTATGCGGCGGCGTTCGTCGACAGGTTGTAGTAGACGCCGCGCCGCGCCATTAAATTTTCGTGGGAGCCTTCCTCCGTGATGTTGCCGTGTTCAAGGACGAGAATCCGATTTGAGTTGCGAACGGTCGCCAAGCGGTGAGCAACGGTTATCGTCGTGCGATTCTCCGAAAGTTTTTGCATGGCGCGTTGAATTTGACGTTCGGTTTCGTTATCGAGCGCGGAAGTAGCCTCGTCAAGAATCAGAATTTTCGGATTGCGCAGGAACATTCGGGCGATTGCGATACGTTGCTTTTGACCGCCGCTAAGTTTGACGCCGCGTTCGCCGACAAAAGTATCGTAACCGTTCGGCAGGTCGCAGATAAATTCGTGAGCCTCGGCAAGCCGCGCCGCCTCCACAATCTCCGCGTCAGTGGCGTCCTCGCGCCCGTAAGCAATGTTGTCGCGGATGGACGCGCTGAACAGGAACGTATCTTGCTGAATCATGCCGATTTCTCGGCGCAAGCTGTCTGTGCGGACGGTTTTAATGTCGCGCCCGTCGATTGAAATTGTGCCGCCGTCAAGGTCGTACATGCCCATTAACAATTCGCACAAGGTCGTTTTGCCGCCGCCCGTCATGCCGACAATGCCGACGTGTTCGCCCGCCGCAATGCTCAAGTTGAAGTCGCGGAACAATGGCGGATTATTTTCGTAGCCGAAGCTTACGTGGCTGAACTCAATCGACTGCGCGCCGTCAAGATTGGTCACGCGGTCGGCGGAACGTTCGCTCGATTCGGGCAAGTCCATAAGTTCGCGATAACGTTCGACGCCCGCCATACCGCGCTGATAAACTTCCGTCAACATCATCAGTTGGAAGACGGGTCGCATGCAAAGCATCATGTACAGCAGGAACGCGACGAGGTCGCTGATTGTCATGAGCCCGAAAGTTATCAGTGCGCCGCCGACGACGATTATCACGAGGTTTAGCACGTTCGAGAAAAAATCCACGCCGCCGTGAAGTTTACCGACGTTGCGGAAAGAATTTTCTTGCACGGACAACAAATTTTCGCCGGCGCGGAGCATTTTGTCGAGTTCGCGATCTTCGCAGCTGAAAATTTTCACGAGGCGAATTCCCTGCAAACTTTCGGCGATTTGTCCGCTCAAGTCGCCCGTATTTTCCCGCGCCCGCATAAATGTCCGTTTCATGTCGCCGTTGAGTTTGATTGTCGCAACGACCTTGAACAATAACAGCGTCGTCACAATCAGCGCGAGTTGCCAATTCAGCCAGAACAGCAACGCCGTCGAGCCGAGCAACGTTATCGAACACGTCACGAACAGGTGCGGGATTGCGAACATCAACTGCCCGACTTCGGAAATGTCGTTGACGAGCCGCGACAGGAGCTGACCGCTTTGCGCGTTGTCGTAGAACGAATAGCCCATTCGCAGCAGGTGACGGAAAAGTTTTTTGCGCATGGTGAATTCGATTTTCGCGCCCATACCGCGTCCGACGACTTCGACTTTATAGTTGAGCCAATAACTTGCCGCGTAAATTGCAAGCAGTGCGCCCGCCGTCAAAATCATTTCCTGCGATATGCCGTGCGGCAAAAGTTCGTCCATTACTTGGCGAATCAACATCGGCGACAAAAGTCCGAGTCCCGCGCACAATAAAGAGCCGCCCGCCACAAATGCAAAAGCTTTGGCGTGCGACGAATAGCACCGTGTGAAAAAATTCAGTCTGTCCTTGACCATCGGCATATCCTCCGAAATAAACCGTCAATAGAAGTCGTCTTCAGTCTCCTTTTCGATGAGATCGTTGAGCCGTTCGGAAATTTTTTCCAGCGACTGAATCATAGCCGACCGCTCCTTGGGGCTCAAGTCTTGAAACATCAATTCGTATTCGGGGCGATACTTTTGGAAGGTTTCGCCTTTTTCGGTCAGCTCAACGACCAACGCGCGTTTGTCCGTCGGCGAACGGTGCCGCGTGATATAGCCGTTAGATTCAAGTTTTTGCAACAGCTCACCCAACGACTGCGGGCGAATGTCCAACATCAAGCCGAGTTCTTTTTGCGTGATAGAGTTCATGCGCCGCAACGCCAACAGAATTCGACCTTGTCCTTGTTGAGGGTCGAGCCCGCCGAAATTTTTTCTGTACCATATCATTTGGTAGCTGTTCATAAGGCGATACGTCTCCAGGAACGTTCCGATTACCGAGTGCTTCTTGTCCATCTGTAAGACCTCCCAAAAAATTTTAAGGTACCGTGTTAGTTAAATGATACACAGTACCTTAAAGACAGTCAATATAATTGCGGGCGTTTTAATCAAAATTTTAACGGTGCTTGTTATCGGGCGGCATTGACGGTTGCGCCGTCCGAACGTTTGAACTTCGATTGAGTTTGTAGCATCTACTTTCTTTCGGCGGCGACGCGGACCGCGCGTCCATGCGCGGTCCTTAAATCGCAACTCAACATTGAATTCAAATGCGCCGCGAAATTTTTTGCCACGCGTCCGCCGTCAAGAAACTTTCATGCGCGACGGATTCAAGCTCCAGAAATTTTTCGTGCGACATGCTGAACGCCAACAGGTCTTTGCCGATAAATTTTCGCGCCGAAGGATCCGTCAGCCCGACGAAACAAAATTCGCGCTCACTCATCGGGTAAAGCACCGTCTGCGCACAGCCCGCCCCGAATAAAATTTTCACGCCGTCGTGCCGCGCCGAATTGTAGTTTGCAAGCGTCACCAGTCCCGAAAGTTGGTCGGCGTTCACGAGGAAAATTATCACGTCGGGAACTTCGTCGGCTACTGCGCTCAACGGCTTGAACAGCAGAAATGTTTTTCGCGGCGGAAGTTTTTCAATCAGCGCGTTCGACACGTCGCGAATAAAATCGCGTGCAACGTCGGGGGATTTTTTGTAGCGTTCGCAACGGTCGACGCCGCCTCCTCCGCACGAAAGGAAGTATTCAATCCGGCCGAGCGGATATTTCGCGAAGCCCAGTCCCGCGCGTCCGCCGAGGCAGGTCGCAGTCTCCGAGCTGAACGCGGCAATTTTACCGTTGGCGGCGGCGGCAAGCATCGCAATCGCGCAACCCCACCGTCCCGCCGTGAATTGCAGGGCTCCCGCAGGACAAGTCTCCGACTGAATCACCGCGACAGGTTGATTCGTCAGCTTGATTAGTTCGGAAATTTTACCGGTCATGACGTTTCCTCCGTCCGAACATTTGAATTTAATTTAGCGTTTAGTATCTACTTTCTTTTGCTTGCCCAAAAGAAAGTAGCAAAGAAAAGGCAGCCGCCTGTCGAAAACGTCACGTTTTCTAACGGCGGCGGTCAAGGGCGCGCGTCCATGCGCGCCCCTTAACTGTATCGCTTGTACCGACAATCGGTCAGAGCTTTCGTCGGGCACGCGGCGACACATCGTCCGCAACGCACGCATTCGGCGGAATTGCATTCGCTCACGGGGTCAAGCTCAATCGGACAAACTTTCCTGCACCGCCCGCAAGCAACGCATTTGTCAGCCGCGCAGTTCAGCCGATAAAAGCTCCAACGATTCAGCAAGCCGTAAATTGCGCCGAGCGGACACATCATGCGGCAAAAAAATCTGTGGACGCTCACGCACGCGATAAGCACCGCGATTGACACCGCGACTTTCCACGCGAACAGCTCACCGACGACGCCGCGCAGTTCCTCACGCGCCGCAAGCAACGGTAAGCCCGCCTCAAGCGTTCCTGCGGGGCAAACGTATTCGCAAAAGGTCGGCGTGCCGAATTTCGTCGCGGCGGGCAATATCAGCACGAACGTCGCCAACAAAAAATATTTCACGCGCAACAGTCGACGCGGCAGTTTGAATTTCGGCGACGGGATTTTGTTCAGCAACTCCTGCAACAATCCGAACGGGCACAAAAATCCGCAGACAGCTCGTCCCAACATCAGCCCGATTAAAATCACGAATCCCGCCGCATAAAAGCCGAAGCCGCCGCTTATGCCGACAGCCTGCATTGCGCCAATCGGACAGCTCAACGTCGCGGCGGGGCATGACCAGCAATTAAGTCCGGGCGAGCAAAAATTTTTCAGTTCGCCGCGATAAAGTCGTCCGCCGAAAAAATTTGTCACGTGCGGATTCGTCAGGAACGTCGCCGCAATTTGAATCAGTCGCCGCCTCATCCGAGCCCGATACACTCCAGACAAACCCGCGTCGCCTTCGCGAAGACCGTTGCAAGTTCGCCGCGTTCAATCCCGAAAAAAATCATTGCCGCGCCCGTGACGAAAATTATCAATCGCGCAAAATTCATGTCGCACCTCGAAACATTACGTTGCGTTGACGGCTTCGGTCGTCGTCACGTTGAATAGAACACCATCTGGATGCAACGTCACGTTGCCCGCGTTCAATCCCGAAAAAAATCATTGCCACGCCCGTGACGAAAATTATCAATCGCGCTTTAGTTGCGCAAAAGTTTTTCGAGCTCATTTTTGTAACCTGCAATGTCCGCGCCGAGAATCACCTTGCCGACGACTTCGCCCTTGCCGTTGATGAAAATCGTCGTGGGCACGACTTCGACGCCCGAAATAAATTTCGTCAGATTTTCGTCGGGGACAATGTTCACGAAGTCCGCGTCCGCCTCACGAACGATTTTTTGAGCCGCTTGAATTTGCGGGGAATTTTCGGTTGCGTCGCAGACGAGTCCGACAATTTGCGCGTCGTCGGGCAGAGTGCGAGCCATTTCGCCGAGTTCGGGCATTTCGGCGATACACGGCGGGCAAAACGTCCCCCAAATGTTCACGACGGTAATTTTCTTCGCCGCGAAAATTTCATCGGTCACGGTGTCGCCGTCAATGGTCGTCGCGGTGAAGTGCGGAATATTTTTTTCGACGGGCGACGCCTGCGCGACGGTCGCAGTGTCGGAGTTATCTTGAGCCGAATCGCTGCAACCGCTCAACAGCAACGTCGCCGCGCAGATTGCCGCCAAAAATTTTTTCATGTCAATCGCCTCCTTAAAGCTGTCGTGGAAAATTTTAGCACGCGGAATTTTTCGCCGCAACAAATAAATCGCCGCTTTTGCATTGTGCGCCGTCAAATCAATTTGCCCGCGTCAACGTTATCTGATATGATAAAAAAAATTTTTCAGCAAGGAGCGATTCACATGAAAGTTCGCAAAGCAGTCATTCCCGCCGCAGGTCTCGGCACCAGATTTTTGCCCGCGACGAAGTCACAGCCCAAAGAGATGCTTCCGATTGTCGACAAGCCGACGATTCAATACATCATCGAGGAGGCGGCGGCGGCGGGCGTCGAAGACATTATCGTCGTCACGGGTCGCAACAAACGTTCGATTGAAGATCACTTCGACCGCTCCATTGAGCTTGAACTTGAGCTTGAGCGCAAGGGCAAAGACGAACTCCTGCAGATGGTCAAAGCCATTCCCGAAATCGCGAACATTCACTTTATCCGCCAAAAACAGCCGCTCGGACTCGGACACGCCGTCTTGACTGCCAGCCACTTTATCGGCGACGAACCGTTTGCCGTCCTGCTTGGCGATGATGTCGTCGTCGCACGCAAGCCCGTCCTTCAGCAGATGGTCGAGGTCTTCAACGAATACAAAACTTCGATTCTCGGCGTGCAGGAAGTCGCGGATTCGGTCGTTCACAAGTACGGCATTGTTGACGGGCGGCACGTTGACGAAGGCATTTACAAAGTCAAAGACTTGGTCGAGAAGCCTGCGCTTGAAGTCGCGCCGAGCCGCATTGCAATCTTGGGACGCTACATTTTGACGCCGTCGATTTTCAGCTACTTGGAGACGCAGGAACCCGGTGCGGGCGGCGAAATTCAGCTGACTGACGGGCTCAAACGTCTTGCGCAAAACGAGGCGATGTACGCTTACATATTCAAAGGGCACCGCTACGACGTCGGCACGAAGATTGGCTTCCTGCAGGCGAACATTGAATTTGCCCTGCGCAATCCCGAAGTCACCGACGACTTGAAGAATTATCTTGACGCCCTGCATGACAATATGGAGACGATGCTCGATTATGATTAAGCTCGCGCCGAACAAATTCTGCGGCAGTGCTGTCGACACGTCGGCTTACAACTTCGCGGAGACGAAAAATATTCGACGACTGCATACCGCGCTTGCCGCCTACAACGTCACGCCGCTGATTGAGCTGAAAAATTTTGCCGCCGCCAAAAATATTCGTGCGGTTTACGTCAAGGACGAGGCTCACCGATTCGGGCTCAAGGCGTTCAAGGCACTCGGCGGAGTATGGGCGATTTACACCGTCATAAGCCGCGAACTCGGCTTGAGCAATCCGACGCTCGACGAAATTTTTTCACGACGCGCAGAACTCGACAAGCTGACCTTTATCACGACGACCGACGGCAATCACGGCAAGGGCGTTTCGTGGGCGGCGGGATTGTTCGGCTGTAAATCGCGCGTTTACATGCCGCGCGGCACCGTTGAAGTCCGTGCGCAGGCGATTCGTGACGCGGGCAGTGCGACTGTCGAAATAACCGACATGACCTACGACGACTGCGTCAAGTTCACGGCTCACCTTGCCGCGAAAAATCGTTGGCACTTGATTCAAGATACGTCGTGGCTCGGCTACGAGGACATTCCCGCGCAGATAATGCTCGGCTACTCGACGCTTGCTTACGAGGCGATTCGGCAGATGAATTTCGTTCGACCGACGCACATTTTCCTGCAAGCGGGCGTGGGCTCAATGGCGGGCGCGATTGCCGCAACGTTCGCCGAAAATTTTAATCACGTCGCTGAACTTCAAACGCTTGAGCGCGGCGATAACGTTTGGTCATTGCAACGTTTGACGCGTCAACTGGATGCAACGTCACGTTGCCCGCGAATTACGATTGTTGAGCCGACGGAGGTTGCGTGCTTTTACGAGACGATGCGCATTGGCGACGGGCAGATTCATTCGGCGACGGGCAACGGTCAAACGATGATGGCGGGCTTGAACTGCGCGACACCCTGCGAACTTGCGTGGCGACTTCTGTGCGGGCTTGCCGCCGATACCGCGACAATCAGCGACGACATTGCCGCCGAGGCGATGCGCCGCCTTGCAAGTCCAATCGGCGACGACACTCCAATTATTTCGGGCGAGTCGGGTTGCGCAGGATTCGCCCTTGCCAATGCCGCACTTGACGACGCCGAATTGCGACGCACCCTTGCGATTGACGCGAACTCGATAATTTTCGTCATCAACACCGAGGGCGCGACCGACCCCCTGAACTACGAACTCATCACAAAGGAGGCTTCACCATGAAATTATTTAAGCTGTTGTTACTCCTGCCGCTGATTGTGTTGCTTACGGGCTGTGGCGGCGAAAAATCTTCAAGCACCGAAATTCGCTTCGGCACGGGCGGTACGGGCGGCATGTACTACGCTTACGGCACCGAACTTGCCAAGGAAATTCAAGCTGACGGCAGAAAAATTTCGCTCGACGTGAAGACGACTGCAGGCTCCGCCGCCAACCTGCGACTCCTGCGCGAAAAGTTCCTTGACGTCGCAATCGTCCAGAGCGACACACTGTCCAATGCCGTCGAAGGCACGGGCGCATTCGCGGGCGTCGGACCGGGCGTCGGCTACGCGGCTGTCGCGGGACTTTACACCGAGGCTTGTCAAATCGTCGTCCCGAAAAATTCCCCGATAATGACCGTCAACGATCTTGTCGGCAAAAAAGTTTCCGTCGGCGAGCAAGAATCGGGCGTCCTGCAAAATGCCGAACAAATCCTTATGGCTCACGGGCTGACCTTCGAGATGGTCGAGCCGATGTATCTGTCGTTCACGGACGCCGCTCAAGCAATGGAGCAGGGGCAAATCGACGCGTGCTTTATCACGGCGGGCGCACCGACTGAAGCCGTCCTGTCGCTTGCCATGCACAAGGAAGTTCGTTTGCTGTCAATCGCGCCCGACATTCAAAACAACATGATGAAACTTTACAAGGGCTACACGCGTTGCACAATCCCCGCCAACAGCTACCCCGGGCAAACGGAAGAAATTTCGACAATCGGCGTTAAGGCTGTCCTCGTCGCGAGCACCGACCTTAAGGACGATACCGTCGATTATCTGACGAAATTCATTTTCAAGAACGCCGCCAAACTCCCGCACAACACGTCCGACACGCTCACGACCGAATATGCCGTCGGCGACATTCCCGCAAGTTTCCACGCGGGCGCGGCTAAGTTCTACGAGGCGCAGGGCGTCAAAGTCAACGTTTACAGCGGCAAATCGGGCGAGACCGTCAAAGCCAGTCAAGATTAAGGAGGTCGCCATGTACACGCTTGAATTCAACATGTACCAAACGCTTGCAGTCGCAGTCGTCATGCTTTACGTCGGCACATTGCTCAAGCGGCAGATAAAATTCCTGGAGACCTTTTGCATACCGTCGCCCGTCGTCGGCGGCTTACTGTTCGCAATCATCAGCTGTATCCTGTACACGTCGGTCGTTATCGGATTTGCCTTCGACGAGACGCTTAAAAACGTCTGCATGGTCGCATTCTTTACGTCGGTCGGTTTTCAAGCCAACGTCAAAATTCTCAAAAGCGGCGGCGTCGCGCTACTGATATTCCTCGGTTGCGTATGCGCGCTGATTGTCGGGCAAAACATTTTGGCGGTTGCGTTGAGCAACGTTTTGGACATCAGCCCGTTTATCGGACTTTGCACGGGCTCAATTTCGATGGTCGGCGGTCACGGCACGGCGGGCGCGTTCGGACCGGTGCTTGAGGACTTGGGACTTGTCGGCGCGACGACGCTTTGCACTGCCGCCGCGACTTTCGGATTGGTTGCCGGTTCATTGATGGGCGGTCCACTCGGTCGACGCCTAATCCTCGGCAAAGACCTGCTCAAAACCGCCGTCAAAGCTGACGAAACGCCGCTCGTCGAGGAGGAAAAAAAGCACGAACGTTCCGTGAGCATGTACGCGCCCGCCGCTTACCAACTTGCAATCGCAATGGGCGCGGGCACCGTCGTTTCAATGTTGCTGTCGAAAACGGGAATGACTTTCCCCGTTTATATCGGCGCAATGATTGTCGCGGCGATTATGCGCAACTGGAGCGAATTCACGGGCGCATTCAAGGTGCACATCGGCGAAATCAACGACATCGGCGGAATTTGCCTGTCGCTGTTTTTGGGAATCGCAATGATAACGCTCAAGCTGTGGCAGTTGGCGGAACTTGCCTTGCCGCTTATCGTGTTGCTTGTCGGGCAAACGGCTTTAATGTTCCTGTTCGCGTATTTCGTGATATTCAACGTGCTCGGTCGAGACTACGACGCGGCAATTTTATCGGCGGGTTCATGCGGCTTCGGCATGGGTGCCACGCCCAACGCAATGGCGAACATGCAGGTTTTGACAAGCAAATTCGCGCCGTCGGTCAAAGCGTATATCCTCGTCCCAATCGTCGGCTCAATGTTCGCGGACTTCATCAACAGCTTGACGATAACATTTTTCATTAACTTCATCTGAAGGAAGGCAATCACATGTTTGACAAAGGCATGAGCAACGAGCAGTTCAATTCGCATTTGGAGACGCTGGCGAAACTGATTGAGGCGTCGGCAAAAACAGTGGCGGAGGCGGCGCAAATCGTTCGTGACGCAAAAATCGATACCACCGCCGAAAAGCACGTTGACGCGGCGTTGACCTTTGCGGCGGAGAATTTGGCGTTGCCCGAAGTTCGCGTCGAGAAAGGCAATTCGTAATGGCACAAAATTTTATCGCAACGATACTTTCAAACGACGAGGTCGCCGAAAAAATTTTCAAGCTGACTGTCGACGCGGCGGAGCTTGCCGAAAATTCGCGGGCAGGTCAATTCGTGCAGTTCAAAATTTCGGACGACTTCACATTGCGCAGACCGTTGGGCATTGCGTCGACGATTGGCGGTCGCGTAAAAATTTTTTATCGCGTCGTCGGGCGCGGCACTGAATTTTTGTCTCGGCGACAGGTCGGCGACAGCTTGAACATACTCGGCGCACTCGGCAACGGTTACACGCCCCGCGACGGCAAAGTTTTATTGGTCGGCGGCGGAATGGGTTTGGCACCGCTACTCTGCGCGGCTGAACAGTTCAGCGCGGATGTCTTGATGGGCGGCAGGACGCGCGATGAAGTAAATTTTTGGCAAGCTGAATTTCGTCCGCACGCCGAAGAAATTTTCCTGACGACTGATGACGGCAGCGTCGGGCGATACGGCTTCGTGACGGACGCTTTGCCCGAAGTGCTTGCCGCGAAAAATTATTCGGCAATTCTCACGTGCGGTCCCGAAATTATGATGCGCGGAGTCGCACGAATTGCGGCGGCGAAAAATCTTCCGTGCGAAGTCTCCTTTGAAAAGCGCATGGCTTGCGGGCTCGGCGCGTGCTTGAGCTGTTCAATCGACACCGTCAACGGTCGCAGGAAAGTTTGCAAGGACGGTCCCATTTTCGACGCGCGGGAGGTCTTCGATTATGAATCCGACAATCCGCACGATTGATGTCAAAAGCGTCGTCACGAAGTCGAATCTGCCCGTGACCGATTACGCCGTCAATCCTTACGTCGGTTGCACGCACGCCTGCAAATATTGTTACGCGTGTTTCATGAAAAAATTCACGGGGCACGCTGAAGATTGGGGCACCTTCCTCGACGTGAAGACTTGGTTGCCGATAAAAAATCCCGCTCGTTACGCGGGCAAAAGTTTTTTCATGAGCTCCGTCACCGACCCGTACAATCCGCAGGAAGAAATTTACGGGCGCACGCGCGAATTTTTGCGGACGTTTCAAGGCGTCGACATAAGCTTGAGCCTGCAAACGAAGTCCGATTTAATTTTGCGCGACATCGACTTGATTAAGACGTTTAAAAATGTTCGCGTCGGATTCAGCATAAACACGCTCGACGAAAATTTTCGTACCGACATGGATAACGCCGTCTCAATCGCCCGCCGCCTCGACGCAATGAAAATTTTTCACGCGGCGGGAATTCGCACGACGTGTTTCATTTCGCCGATTTTCCCCGGCATAACCGACGTGCCCGCGATAATCGACGCCGCCAAAGATTTTTGCAACCTCGTCTGGCTGGAGAACTTGAATCTGCGCGGGAACTACAAGCCGCGAATTTTGCAATACGTCCGCGAAAAATATCCGCAACTGTCGCCGCTGTATGACGCGATTTATCGGCGCAAGGACATGCGCTATTGGGCGGAACTTCACGGCGTCGTGAGCGATTATGCCGCGCGAAACAATCTGCAATACGTGCGCAACCGCGACGACTTCAGCACGGACTTCGACGCGCCGCCCGTTATCGTGAATTTTTTCTTCCACGAGCAAATCAAAAAATCTTGAGCCTTCGGGAGGTGATAACTTGAATAATTTTTCGTTCCTTGCGGAGCGCAGTGAGTACCGCGACTTTTCCAAAGACTGTATCGACGCCGAGGCGGCGTTCAACAGTTCGTTCGATTCGTGCGTCAAACTCGTGCGCACCGCCGTTGATGCCGCCGTCAAGTGGGTTTATGCCGCTGACGAAAAAATTTCCGGCGACGGCGACAATCTCAAGGTGCTGATTTCAAATCCCGCGTTCGGACAAATCGTCGGCAAAAATCTTGTCGGCAAGCTCAATTACTGCCGCAAGGTCGGCAACGCCGCGATTCATAACGAGCGCGAATTTTCGGCGGCGGAGGCTGAAACTTGTCTGCGCAACCTGTTCGACTTCGTTCAGTGGATTGATCGTCGCTACGGCAAAAAATTCACGGCGCGAACTTTCGACGGCACCTGCGACGGCGACGACATTTTGCGGACGGAACTTTGCGGCATGAAACTTGCGACGCCGATTTTCGCGGCAAGCGGGACGTTCGGCTTCGGCGAGGAGTTTGAAAATTTTGTCGACCTTAAGCGGCTCGGCGGCGTAATGGTCAAATGTATCACGCTCAAGCCGCGCAGGGGTAACAGCGGCGTGCGAATCACGGAGACGCCTTCGGGAATGCTCAATTCAATCGGTTTGGAAAATCCCGGCGTCGAAAAATTTCTGTCGGAGATTTTGCCGCGAATCAAACATAAAATGAACATCGTCGTCAACGTGAGCGGCTCAAGCGTCGAGGATTACGGCGAGCTTGCGCGACTGCTTGACGTGGACGGCGTGTCGGCGATTGAGCTCAACATTTCGTGCCCGAACGTCAAGGACGGCGGAATAATTTTCGGCACGGACGCGCGGCAAGCGGCATTGGTCACGGCGGCGGCGAAGTCGGCAACAAAAAAGCCCGTCATCGTCAAGCTTAGCCCGAACGTCACGGACATCACGGCGATTGCGCGGGCGGTCGAGTCGGCGGGCGCGGACGCATTATCGCTCATAAACACGCTGATGGGCATGGAAATAAACATTTACACGCGACGACCGACGCTGGGCAATTTGACGGGCGGACTTTCGGGCGGCGCGATAAAACCTGTCGCGGTGCGCATGGTTTGGCAAGTGGCGCAAGCCGTCAACGTCCCGATAATCGGCATGGGCGGCATACGGTCAGCGGCGGACTCGGCGGAATTTTTCTTGGCGGGCGCGTCGGCAGTGGCTGTCGGCACCGCGAATTTTGCCGAGCCGTCAATCACAATGAAAATCGCCGACGACTTGAAGACTTATCTGCGCGGTTGCAAGCTGAATAATATCCGCGAGCTTGTCGGCAAAGTCGCGACGTGACATCATCTGCAAACAATAAGAGACCGTTCGATTGTGAGCGGTCTCTTATTTTGTTGCGGCTGAAAAAATTTTTTACGGGCGAATTTCCTCAACGCCGCCCATGTACGGCACGAGAGCGGTCGGAATTTTTATGGAGCCGTCCGCCTGCTGACAGTTCTCCAAAATCGCGGCAACCGTGCGTCCGACGGCAATGCCCGACCCGTTGAGCGTGTGCACGAATTCGGGCTTACTCTTGGTGTCGCGGCGGAATTTGATGTTGGCGCGACGTGCCTGATAATCGGTGCAATTCGAGCAGGAAGAAATTTCGCGGTACTTATTCTGCGCGGGCATCCAAACTTCAATGTCGTAAGTCTTGGCGGACGTAAAGCTCATGTCGCCCGTGCAAAGCAGTACGACGCGATACGGAATTTCCAGCACGCGCAAAACGTCTTCGGCGGCGTCAACCATGCTCTCAAGCTCCGCCCACGAATCTTCCGGCTTGGTGAACTTGATGAGCTCAACTTTGTTGAACTGGTGCTGACGAATCAAGCCGCGCGTGTCGCGACCTGCCGCGCCCGCCTCCGCACGAAAACACGCCGTGTAGCAAGCGTAATATTCGGGCAGGGTGTCTGCGGACAAAATTTCGTCGCGGTGAAAATTCGTCATCGGGACTTCGGCTGTCGGCACAAGATAATAATCGAGCCCTTCGAGCTTGAACATATCTTCCGCGAATTTCGGGAGCTGACCCGTGCCGATCATGCTGTCGCGGTTGACAATGTACGGCGCGAGCATTTCCGTGTAGCCGTGGCGATTGGCGTGCAAATCCATCATAAAATTTATGCAGGCGCGTTCGAGACGTGCGCCGAGCCCGCGATAGAACGTGAATCGCGCACCCGTGACTTTGCCCGCGCGGTCGAAGTCGAAAATATTCAGCGCGGTGCCCAACTCCCAATGAGCCTTGGGCGTGAAGTCGAAGGCGGTCGGCGTGCCCCAACGTCGCACTTCGGGATTTTGAGTGTCGTCGCGCCCGATTGGAACGTCGGCGGCGGGAATGTTCGGAATATGCAACAGCAGGTCTCGCAGGGAATTTTCAACGTCGCGCAGTTCGCCGTCGAGCGCGGAAATTTTCGTGCCGATTGCGCGAACGTCGGCGGCAAGTTGAGTCGTGTCTTCGCCGGATTTTTTCATCGCGCCGATTTTTTTTGACGCGGAATTTCGTTGAGCCTTGAGCTGTTCGGTTTCGCCGAGGATTGTGCGGCGACGTTGCTCAAGTTCGCTGAAGTCGTCAAGGTTGAGCGGATTGTTGCGATTTTTTAACATGGCGCGGACTTCGTCGAGATTGTCGCGCACAAATTTCATATCGAGCAAAATAAATTACCTCCCGAAAATTTTTAGCACAGTCTAGCAAAAACGCCACGTCAAAGCAAATTGCCCGCGAAAATTTTTCGTGCTATCATGTGCAAAAAATTTTTGGAGGTGGCGACGATGATTGCTCAACGCGGCACTCGCGACAAGCTCGAAAAATATTTCGACACGGCGCGCCCGCTCAAGGTGACGTTGCAAATTACGGGTCGCGCGACGTATGATTTCTGTTGCTTCGGCGTCGACGCGGCGGATAAACTTTCCGACGATCGCTACATGATTTTTTACAACCAGTTGCGCTCGCCGCAGGGTGAAATTGTCGGCGCGGAAATTGCGTCGGGCATGAGCTTTACAATCAAGCTTGACGCCCTGCCGCAGTCGATTCAAAAGCTCGTCTTTACGGGCTCGATTGACGGCGCGGGCACAATGGGCGAAATTTCTGCGCACAAAATTTCAATCGGCGACCAAATCACGGCTTCATTCGGCGGCGCGGACTTCAAGGCGGAAAAGGCGATTACGTCGCTGGAAATTTACCGCAAGGGCGGCTGGCGATTCAATGTCGTGGCTCGCGGCTTCAACGGCGGCTTGGACGCGTTGCTTGCCTTTTACGGCGGCGAACAGGCTGACGACGACGATACCGACTCCGCGCCGACAACTCAATCTGCGACGCCGACGCCTCCGCAACGCTCCGTAAGTCCTCCCGCAAAGTCGCACACGCCGTTCAAAATTCCGCCGAAGGGTACGCCGCCGCCCGTCACGAATCAAACACATACGCATACCGCCCCGTTCAGATTTTCCGCGTCGTCGAAACGTCGAACGCAATCGCACCACACGCCGTTCAGAATTCCGTCGCCGACGCAATCCGACGATCATCCTCCTCCGCGAAGTTCCGCGTCGGGAAAAATTTCGCTGGAGAAAAAAATTTCCAACGGTGCGCCGAAACTCATTTCACTGGTCAAGCCGCTCAAAGTCGAACTCGAAAAGCGCAACCTGCTCGACGTGACGGCACGCGTCGCATTGGTCGTCGATATGTCGGGCTCAATGAATCGCAGTTACAACGACGGCACCGTTCAGGAAATCGTCAACAAAATTTTGCCCGTTGCCGTTCAATTCGACGACGACGGCAATTTGGACTTTTGGTTTTACGGCTCAAATTGCACGCGTCGCCCAAACGTCAACATGAGCAACTACGAACAAGCCGTGCCCGCAGATTGGCGCACCGTGCAAAGTCGAATCGGAGGCAGCAACAATGAGCCCGTCGTCATGGCGGACGTTATGAAGGCGTTCGACACGACGACTTTGCCCGTGTATGTCGTTTTCATTACCGACGGCGGCATTTACGAAACTTCCAAGATTAAGAAACTTTTGATTGAGGCGTCGTATATGCCGATATTTTGGCAATTCGTCGGCGTGCGCGGTCACGGTTACGGCGTATTGGAACAGCTCGACAACTTGAGCGGGCGTTACGTCGACAACGCGGATTTTTTCGCGCTGGACGATTTTAAGACCGTTCCGAACAATGAACTTTACTCGCGCCTGTTGAATGAGTTTCCCGCGTGGTTACGGGCGATTAAGACTCGCGGCGTGCTTGACGGCTCGGCAAGACGGCGAAGTCCGTCGGAGCGCGAATCCGATTATATTTTGGGGCACCTGTTGAGATTGTGACGGCGACGATTTTTTTAGAACGTATTGGTAACAGCGATACAGTTAAGGGGCGCGCATGGACGCGCGCCCTCGACCGCCGCCGTTAGAAAACGTGACGTTTTCGTAGGCGGCGCGGCTTTCTTTGCTACTTTCTTTCGCCGCCGAAAGAAAGTAGATGCTAAACACAAAAATTATTGAACACTGCAGACGACGCAATTCGCCAACACGCCCGAAGTCGGCTTTAAAATTTCTGCGCGGCGGTGTAGAATATGCGCGTTTAAATTTATCGGCAAAGGAGACAAAATTTTTATGCCCGTAATGGAATATTTGGAGCGCAATGCGAAACTTTACGGAGACGAAGTTGCGCTGGTTGAGTTGAATCCCGCAGTCGCCGACGGTCGCCGCATGAGCTGGAAGGAATTCAGCTTGATTGAGTCCAACAGTTTCGCGCCGTATCGTCGGGAAATAACGTGGCGCGTCTTCGACGAGAAGGCGAATCGTTGCGCGAACCTGCTGATTGAACGCGGCGTTCGGCGCGGCGAAAAGGTCGCAATTTTGATGTACAATTGTCTTGAGTGGTTGCCGATTTATTTTGGCGTGCTCAAGGCGGGCGCGATTGCCGTGCCGTTCAATTTCCGCTACGACGCCGCCGAAATTTTGTACTGCGCGGAGCTTGCGGAAGTCGACGTGATAATTTTCGGACCTGAATTTATCGGGCGCATTGAGACTAACGCCGAACGTTTGAGCAAAGGGCGGTTGCTGATTTACGTCGGCGACAACTGCCCCAGCTTCGCGGAGAGCTATCACATTATGGTTGACGACTGCTCAAGCCTAAAGCCCATGGTCGGCGGCATAACCGAAGACGATTTCGGCGCGATTTATTTTTCGTCGGGCACGACGGGTTTTCCGAAGGCAATTCTGCATAAACATCGGAGCCTGACGCAAGCCGCGCAAATGGAGCAACGACATCATAAAACGGGACGCACTGACAATTTCCTGTGCATACCGCCGCTGTATCACACGGGCGCGAAGTTCCATTGGATGGGCTCACTCGTGGCGGGCAGTAAAGCCGTCTTGCTCAAAGGCACGAAGCCTGAAATAATTTTGGACGCGGTGTCTAAGGAGCAGTGCACAATCGTATGGCTGTTGGTGCCGTGGGCGCAGGACATTGTCGACGCGCTCGACCGTGGCGACCTCAAGCTTGAAAACTACAAGCTCGATCAGTGGCGGCTTATGCATATCGGCGCGCAACCCGTTCCGCCAAGCTTGATTCGTCGCTGGAAAAAATATTTCCCGAATCACGACTACGACACGAACTACGGCTTGAGCGAATCGACGGGACCCGGTTGCGTTCATCTCGGCATGGAAAACATCGACAAGGTCGGCGCAATCGGCGTGCCCGGCTATCGTTGGGAGTGCAAAATTATCGACGAGGACGGTCAAAGAGTTTTTCGCGGCAGTGTCGGCGAATTGTGCGTCAGAGGTCCCGGCGTAATGACTTGCTATTACAACGACCCGAAGGCGACCGCCGAAGTTTTGCGCGACGGCTGGCTTTTGACGGGCGATATGGCTATGCAGGACGCGGACGGATTTTATTTCCTCGTCGACCGCAAGAAGGACGTTATCGTCAGCGGCGGCGAAAATATTTATCCCGTGCAGATTGAAGACTTCCTGCACAAATTCGACAAAATCAAGGACGTTGCGGTTATCGGCTTGCCCGACAGACGGCTCGGAGAAATTTCCGCCGCGATTATCGAAATCAAAGAGGGCGTTGAGTGCACGGAAGACGAAGTCAACAATTTCTGTCTCGACCTGCCGCGCTACAAACGCCCGAAAAAAATTATATTCGCTCATGTGCCGCGCAATGCCACGGGCAAAATCGAAAAGCCCGCCTTGCGCAAACAATACGGTGCCGACCAACTCGTTGCGCGTGAAAATCGCAGTTAAAGTTTCGCGTCGGCTTTGGACTGAAATTTTTCCCTGTCGACGATAAAGCGTTCGTGAGTGCCGCGACCAATTTCACCGCGCCCGTCGAATGCCGCGACGTCGAAAATAATCTTGCGCCCGTCAACCAAAATAATTTCGACCTCGGCGCGGACGTTCATGCCAATCGGCGTCGGCGCAGTGTGTTTGATGTTGATTGATATGCCGACTGACGTTGATTCGGGCGGCAAATTTTTTTCGACAAGTTCAGCCGCCGCACGCTCAATCAGCCGAATCATTGCGGGCGTCGCGAAAACTTTCAAACTGCCCGATCCGAGTGCAAGCGCGGTATTTTCCGCCGTGACCGAAATTTCGGCGACGTTCCTCAAGCCGCGCAGATGTTCGTAAGTCATTGAGCCGCCTCCAAAATTACGCGTCGATGTCAACGTCGATTATCCCTGCGGCATACGGCGCGACTTCATACTGCTGGAAAATAAAGTGCACGTGCAAATTCGCGTCCCAATAAAAATGTTCGGGCAGTTGCTTGAGCGGCAGGGCGTCGTCGAAAAGTTTCAAGCCGTCGCGCTCACATTGCCGAATCAGCGCACGTTCGACGCGGGCTTTAATTTCGTCGACGCTGACGCCTTCGCCGACGTCCGTCAAATAATCAAGCCCCATCAAATTGCCGGAGCCGACGTTAAAATTCAGTGCGTGCTTGTAAGTCGACGGGTGAGCCGCGCCCTCGAAGTAACTGCTTTCGGTTATCAGCAAGCTCAAAATTACGGTGTTGCCCGCCTGATTGCAAGCGACCTCGTAATTTGTATATGCGCCCGCGACGCGTTGACCGTCGTACTGCGCGGCGTAATGCAGACCTTTGACGAACGACTGAATCTCCGTTTGAATCTTGCCGTTGATTTTGTCGTCAATGGCGGCGTCGCCCGTGTGCACGACGGGATAAATTAATTTGTCGTTGCCGTTGAAGTTGGCGGACTCAATCGTCGCCGCGCCGCAAAAATTTTGTATGCTCATTATCAGCGCGAGCACCGTTGCGAAAAAAATTTTACGCATAAAAATCACCTCGTGCCGATTATAACACAGGAACTTTGGAGGCGATAACTTGGTTGAACTTTTGGCACCCGCGGGAAGTTTCGACGCGCTCAAGGCGGCTGTTGAGGCGGGCGCGGACGCCGTCTATCTTGCGGGCGAAAAATTCGGTGCACGCGCTTACGCCGAGAACTTCGCGGGCGACGCATTGCCCCGTGCCGTCGAATACGCTCATCTGCGCGGCGCGGCAGTCCACGTCACGGTTAATACGCTCATTGCCGACGCGGAGCTTGACGAATTCGCCGCTTACATAAAATTTTTGCAACGTGCAAATGTCGACGCGCTGTTGGTGCAAGATTTGGGTGCGGCGTCCGTCGCAAAGTCAATCGCGCCCGAAATTCCCCTGCACGCCTCAACGCAAATGACAATCCACAATTCCGAAGGCGTCCGCGAACTTGCCGATTTGGGATTCAGCCGCGCAGTTTTGAGCCGTGAACTGACGCTTGCCGAAATTGAAACGATTTGCCGCGCGTCGCCGATTGAGACGGAAATTTTTATTCACGGCGCGTTATGCGTTTGCTGGTCGGGGCAATGTCTGATGAGTTCGCTTATCGGCGGTCGGAGCGGCAATCGCGGACGTTGTGCGCAACCGTGTCGCCTGCCGTATGAACTCGTCGACGCGGGCGGCAAAAATCTTTTGAGCGGCGCGGGCAAATATCTGTTGAGCCCCAAGGACTTGAACACGATTGATTTGTTGCCGCGACTGGTTGAGGCGGGCGTTACGTCGCTCAAAATCGAAGGGCGCATGAAACGTCCCGAATACGTCGCGACGGTCGTCAAGGTTTATCGCGACGCGCTGGACAAAAATTTTTCCGTCACGGACAATCAACGCCGCAAGCTCGCGCAAATTTTTAATCGCGACTTCACGACGGCTTACCTTGAGCAAAATCCCGGACGCAACCTTATCAGCGACGGCAAGCCCAACAATCGCGGCGTGCTTATCGGGCGCGTGGTCGAGGTCGGGCGCGACAAACTCACGCTCAAGTTGAGCGGCGAACTTCACGCGGGCGATCAAGTCGAAATTTGGATTAAGGTCGGCGGGCGCGTGACGTTCACTGTCGACGAATTCACCCTGCGCGGCAATTTGTGCACCGTCAAGGCTCCGACGCGCGGCGTTCGCGTCCACGACAGGGCGTTTAAAATTTTCGACGCGGAATTGACTGCCGAAGCGCGGAAATTTTTTACGGGCGCACCCGTGCGAAAAATTCCCGTCGACGCGAATGTTCAAGCTCACCTCGACGCGCCGCTGACACTCACGCTGACTGACGCCGACGGAAATTCCGCGACTGCGCAGACGAATTTTATTGCCGCTCGCGCCGTCAATCGACCGCTGATTGTCGAAACTCTCCGCGCACAAATCGGGCGGCTGGGCAATTCGATTTTCGTACTGAAAGATTTTTCCGCCGACATTGACGCGGGCTTGATGGTGCCGATAAGCGAACTTAACGACGTGCGCCGCAGAACCGTTGAGCAGCTTGAAACTCGCCGCCTCGAAAAATTCACGCGACCGAACGTTGAGCCCGTCGCACAAAAAATTTTCCCGCCGTATGCAGTCGACGACACCAAACTTGTCGCGCATGTCGACACGCTCGAAAAAGTTCAAGCCGCACTCGACGCGGGCGCGGACGAAATTTTATTCGGCGGCGAAACGTTCACCAATCGCCCAGTGAAAAATTTTTCCGACGCCGTAAAGCTCGTGCACGCTCGCGGGAAAAAATTTTCGTTGGCGACGCCGCGACTTCTGCGCGAAGCCGAACAGCTCACGTTGCCCGAATCGGACGTCGTTTACGTCCACAACCTGTCGACGCTCCGAATTGCCCGCCGACTCACCGACGCGCCGATTCGCACGGATTTTTCGTTGCACGTCTTCAACACCGCGACGATAAATTTCCTGCGCAACCTCGGCGTCGAAGGCGTCACGTTGTCGCCCGAACTCAATCTGACGCAAATCAAAGCCCTCGCGAAAAAATCGCCGTTGCCCGTCGAATGCATCGTTCACGGGCGGCAAGAGCTGATGATTTCGGCTTATTGCGTGCTCGGCAGTTTTATCGGCGCGCTCGACAAGGGCAGTTGCCCGCACGTTTGCCGCACGAAAAAATTTTTCCTGCGCGACAGAATGAACGAACTTTTCCCCGTCGTGACGGACCAATTCTGCCGAATGCACATCCTCAACGCAAAGACGCTGTCGATGATTGAGCACCGCAACGACTTTGACGGCGTGGCGCGACTTCGCGTCGATTGCAGGGCTTTGACCGTCGACGAGACCGCGCAGATTGTTCGCGCTTACAAATTCGGCGGCGCGGAGCTTGAAAATTTCACACGCGGACATTTTTTCAGGGGAGTGACCAACATTGAAAACAGCCGGTAAAATTTTTGTCGCGCTGATGATTTTGTTCGCGCTTAGCGGACGCGTCGACGCGGGACATCTTGACGACATTGCGGCACGCGGCACGATACGTATCGGCACGACGGGCGATTATATTCCGATGTCGTGGCTCAATCCCGCGACGGGCGAATACGAGGGCATTGACGCCGAACTGTCGAAAATTTTGGCGGAGTCGCTTGGCGTGGCGATTGAGTACGTGCCGACGACGTGGTCGACGCTTGCCGCCGATTGTCAAGCCGACAAGTTTGACGTTGCGCTGTGCGGAATATCGCGGAATTTTGCGCGGGCGCGGACGATGGCAATGAGCGACGCTTACGGCGAAGGACTTTTCGGCAAGACGATTCTTTGTCGCAAAGCCGACGCCAAAAAGTTCAAGACCGTTGCCGACCTCAACCGCCCGACCGTTCGCGTGATGATTAATCCCGGCGGCACCAACGAAAAATTTGCCCGCGCCAACTTGCCGAACGCGACGCTGATTGTCCACGACGACAACGCCGATATTCCGCTGCAAATCGCCGACGGCAACGCCGACATCATGATAACCGAGACCGTCGAGGCAGTCAGTTGGGTCAAGCGTGAGCCGCGACTTGCTGCGCCGCTTGTCGATAAGCCGTTCGACGGCACGCGCCATTCCTGCGGCATTCTCATGGCGAAGGGCGATCAAGAGTTGCTCAACTACGTAAATTTCGTTTTGGCTGAATTGCGCATGGACGGACGGCTTGAGCAGCTGGAAATTAAATATCTTGGGAGGAAAATTCGCAAGTAATGTTATTGAGCGATTTTGATTACGAATTGCCCGAAGAGCTAATCGCGCAACGACCGATTGAGCCGCGCAACGCGTCGCGGTTAATGGTGCTTGACCCCGTGCGGCGGACGATTGCTCACGAAAAATTTTTCAACCTGCAAAAATTTTTGACGGCGGGCGACACGCTGATATTCAACGATACGCGAGTAATTCCGGCGCGGCTCATCGGACGCAAGTCCACGGGCGCACGCGCCGAAATTTTTTTGTTGCGACGACTGGACGCCGTGACGTGGGAAACTTTGGTTAAACCCGGCAGGAAAATTGCGGAAGGCGCAGAAATTTTTTTCGGCAGTGAATTGCGTTGCACAGTCGTCGGACGCACGGACTTCGGCGGGCGAATCGTCAAGTTCAGCTTCAGCGGCGTGTTCGAGGAAATTCTTGACCGCTTGGGCGAAACTCCGTTGCCGCCGTACATTCACGAACAACTTGCCGACAGCGAACGCTACCAGACCGTTTACAATCGCGAACGCGGCTCCGCCGCCGCTCCGACTGCGGGACTGCACTTCACCGCCGAACAAATGCGCGACTTGAAAAATTTCGGCGTCAATCTCGGCTTCGTGACGTTGCATGTCGGGCTTGGAACGTTCCGCCCCGTGCAAGTCGAGACGATTGAGCAACATCAAATGCACGAAGAATTTTACAGCATACCGCCCGCGACCGCTGATTTGATTCGCGAAACGAAACTGCGCGGCGGACGCGTGATTGCCGTCGGGACGACATCCGTCCGAACGTTGGAGGCGGCGGCACTCGACGAAACGTCCGTGGCTGTCGGCGCAAACTCCACGAAAATTTTCATCTACCCCGGTCGCGAATTCCGAATCGTCGACGCAATGATAACCAACTTCCACCTGCCCAAGTCGACGCTGTTAATGTTGGTCAGCGCGTTCGCGGGGCGAGACTTCATCTTGCAGGCGTATCGCGAGGCGGTCGCGCAACGGTACAGATTTTTTTCCTTCGGCGACGCAATGTTTATCACGCGCAAGGAGCAATGATTGTGATTGGTTGGAACTTCCCGTCGAACGGCGGCGGACAAATTCGCGGCATTGCCGAGGCGGGCATTGAAACTTTCACGGGCAAAAAAATTTCGTCGCTTGCCCGCGAAATCTGCCAAAACTCTTTGGACGCGGCGGCTGACGAAAATTTTCCCGTGACCGTCGAATTTCACCGCCACAATATCGCGACGGCTGACATTCCCGACCGCGACGACTTCCAAAAAATTTTGCGCAGGTGCCGAGCTTATTGGGCGGGCAACATCAAAACTCAAGCATTCTTCACGGCGGCGATTCGGCAGATTGATTCGTTGATGACCTCCGTCCTGCGAATCAGCGACTTCAACACGACTGGGCTTGCCGAGCCCTTCAATTCGTGCGCGAAAGACGGTTGGAACGCCCTGACCAAAATTGACGGCGGCGCGACAAAATCCGGCGACGCGGCGGGCAGTTTCGGCATCGGCAAGAACGCGCCCTTCACGAATTCTTATTGGCGCATGATTTTTTATCGAACGCTCAATTCCGACGGCGAACGTGCCGCGCAGGGCATTGCGCGATTGGTTTCTTTCGACATGGGCGGCGGCGAAATTTCGGCGGGCGTCGGCTACTGCGGCGACGAAAAAAATTCGCCCGTCAAAGAAATTCCCGCGCTTGAAAAAATTCATCGGCGCGACGTTCGCGGCACGGATGTTTTCGTTTACGGCTTCAACGGCGGCGCGAATTGGCGCGACGAAATTTCCGTCGAGCTGATTGAAAATTTCCTCGTCGCCATTCACCGCGACAAACTCCGCGTGCGAATTCACGGCGACGATTTGACTTGCGACACGCTGAAAAATTTCGTCCGCCGCTACGCCGACAAGCTCCCGACTGCCGCCGACTACCACAGAATTTTATCGGGCGACGGCGACGTTAAAATCTTCCATTGCGACTTCCACGGCATGGGCACGCTGAAATTGCGCGTCATTGTCGACGGGCGGGCTGAACTCAATCGCAGGGTGCTGGTCGTTCGCAAAAACGGCATGAAACTTTTCGACATGAAGAAATTTCCGCGCACGCTGTCGTTCACGGGAATTTTGGAGCTGGAAGGTCGCGAACTGAACGAATTTTTCCGCGACATGGAGCCGCCTTCTCACGACGGTTGGGAACCGAGCCGTCACCGCAATTCCACGCTTGCGCAAGAATATTTGACGGAGCTCAAGCGTTGGGTGCGCGATACGGTTTCGAGCCTCGGCGATGAAAATTTTTCTGACGAAGTCAACGTTGAGGGCTTGAGCGAACTGCTTGCCTTCGACGACGGCGCGATAATCGGCGGCACATCCACGACGCTGGAGACGCTTGAAACTCCCGCGACGCCGACGCCCGTCCACGAACTCAAGCCCGACATTGACGGCGGCAAAAATATTTCGGCAAGCGGCGGTTACGACAACTCCGCGACGCGGCAAACTGCGGGCGACATAACGTCGAACGGCGGCTTGTCGGCTGTGCGAACGCTCAAGGGCACGCGTCCGCGAAAAACTTCGGCAAATCACACGGGCGAACAAAATCCCGCCGGTGCGGATATCGTCCGTGAGCCCGTCGGCAAGCGCGTCGCCTGCAAAAAAATTCGCGTCATCAAGGTCGGCGACAAAACTTATCGGCTGATACTCAACGTCGCGCAAAATATTTCGGGCGGGAAAATTTTTATCGGTGCCGTCGGCGAAAACGGTGCTCGCGAAAATCTTCCCGTCGCCCGCGCACGAGTCGACGATTCAAATTGCCAAGTCCTGACTGTCGGCGACAAAATCACCTTTGCGAATCTGCGCGGCGGCTACGAGGCGCGAATAACCTTTGAACTGCGCGACGAGCAAAATTACGCGTTGGGGGTTGATGTCGTTGAAGATTGACCTGCGCCGCCTGTACACGCACCCCGTCATTGCCGCAGGGCGCGACGATTACCGCACATGCACATTTGCCGCCGAGATGAATTATTTCGGCGACGCGGCGGGCAATTTGGTTTTGGACGTAAATTTTCGGACGGACTGCGCGGAAATTCTTCGGCTCATTGCTCACGGAGACGCGCAATATATTTTGCACGCCGAATGTCCGCCGACGCTTTACAGGGAAATTTTTTGTTCGACCGTTGAAAAATTTTCGTGCACAATTCCGAACGAACGCATAAAGACGCACCTTGATTGTATGGCGTTGATTGTGCTGACGCGCGACGTGAAAAATTTTTCCTGCGGCGATTGGAACGCGGACTTCGACGGGCTGACTTTCGACCTGCAACGCGGCAACGTGCTTGCTTACCAAAATTTTCAGCCGCTGACACTTGAGGACGCCGAAAACATTTTCCGAAACGTCGCGTCGATTTTCAGCGTGTACAGGCGCACCGTCGACGCCGCGCCCTTTGAGGTTGAGCTTGCCGCCGACAAAATTAAAATCGGCTTGAGCGCGAGCGACTACCTGCGCTACAGGCAATATTGTTCGCGACCCGACCTGCAACCGCTTTTGAACGCGATGATAATTTTGCCCGCGCTGGTATACGTTTTCGAGGAGCTCAAGGCGGACGCGGACTTTGAGGCTTACGGCGATAAAGCGTGGTTTAAATCGCTCACGGCGGCTTATCGGCGACGGAAAATCAACTTCGCCGAACATATCCTGCGCGAAGAAAACACTTCAATCCGATTGGCGCAAGAGGTCATGAATTTGCCGATAACGCGGGCTTTGGACGGTGTCGCGCACATTTGCGACGCGGAGGATTCGTAATGGAGCTTTGCTATTTTGAGAGCCACACGCTCGACACGCTCAAGAAGGGCTTGCCGCAAACGTTCGGCAAATATTTCACGGAGCGCGACAATTCGTGGCTTGCCGAAGTCTGCGGCGAAAATCCCTTCCGCAAATTCAAGGACGTTGACGACTTCGACCTTGCGCCGCTTGATGACGGCTTTGAGCCCGGTAAAATCGACTTCGACAACTGCAAGATACTTTACAGCCGTTTGAGCTTCCTGACGCCGCGTCAAGCTGCCGACGAAAGATTTTGGGCGGGACTGTGCCACGGCACGTTCTACGGCTACGTGCGGCGACGATGGGGCTACGACAAGGGCATTGACTCTTCAGCCGACACCGCCAAAATTATCGCGGGCATCAAGAACAGATTTTTCTTCAGCGGCGGCGCGAGACAATGTCTTGTGACTAACACGCTGTCGAAATATTGGTGGGCGCGACAAATTTTTTCGGGCGACGATTTGGACGTTTTGGGCGAGACGGATTTTTACACGAAAATTTTTTCCATAATGACGCGTGCATTTATCGGCAACAAAAAACTGCGCGGCGGCTTCATGAAATTTTTGCGGCACTTCAAAGAGCGCGGCATAACGCTAAGCATTGACAATCACGTCCGCCCCGCAATGTCCGAACTCAACAAGCGCGGCGGCGCGGTCGTATTGGATTGCCTGTCCGAAGACGACGTTGCCGCGATAATGATTGCGCACGTCGAAAAAAATTCTCCGCGCAAAGTCGTCGTCGACACTCCAAAAGTCGTCAGCGGGCGCACGGTACAGCTCGGCGACACGGCGATTGTTGTTCCGCTTGACAGCGGCGACAGACTCCGCAAATATAAACTTGGCGATTGGCTGAATAAAAATCATCCGCATATTTTCGACGAGCTTATCGGGAAAAACATTGGTTCTACGGTCACAATCAGGGACGGAAAATTTATCATAACGGACATAACATGAGAGCAGGCTTGATTAATGGCGGCAGTAACGTTTGAACTTATTCACAAGGACGCGGCGACGGGTGCCCGCGCAGGCATTTTATCTACGCCGCACGGGAAATTTTTGACGCCGCTGTTTATGCCGGTGGGCACGCAGGCGACGGTCAAGACGCTTTCGCCGCACGAGGTGCAAAATTTGGGCGCGGGCATAATTCTGGCGAACACTTACCATTTGTTCCTGCGACCGGGCGCGCAACTCGTCAAAAAGGCGGGCGGGCTCCACAGATTCATGAATTGGACACACGCCATCTTGACGGATTCGGGCGGCTTCCAAGTGTTCAGCTTGAGCGACCTGCGCAAGATAACGGAGGACGGAGTAACTTTCCGTTCGCACATTGACGGCGCGGAAAAATTTTTGTCGCCCGAAATTTCAATCGCCACGCAAGCCGCGCTCGGCTCGGATATTGCAATGGCGTTCGACGAGTGCATTCCGTATCCCGCCGATTACGACTACGCCAAAGCTTCAACCGCGCGAACGCACCGTTGGGCTGAACGCAGTCTCAAAGCCGCGACCAATCCCAAGCAGGGAATTTTCGGCATCGTGCAGGGCGGCATGTACGAAGACTTGCGCGAGGAGAGTGCAAAATTTATCGGAGCAATGGACTTTGCGGGCTGTGCAATCGGCGGCTTGAGCGTCGGTGAGCCGCGCGACGTGATGTATCGCATGTTGGAGGTCTCGACGAAATTTTTGCCCGAAAACAAGGCGCGCTACCTTATGGGCGTCGGCACGCCCGACCATTTGATTGAAGGCGTCCTGCGAGGCGTGGACATGTTCGATTGCGTCTTCCCGACGCGCGTCGCCCGCAACGGTATGGCAATGGTGTCGCCGCAGACAAATTCGCGAGGACGGCTCGTCATGAAGAATTCGGAGTTCACGGAGGATTTCGAACCGCTTGAGCCGCACTGCGATTGCTACACCTGCCGCAACAAATTCAGCCGCGCTTATATCCGCCACTTGATTCGCGCCGATGAAATTTTCGGCTTGCGACTGCTTGCCCTGCACAATCTGCGCTACCTGCAACGATTTATGGCGAACATGCGCGAGGCGATTCTTGCCGACAGATTTGCCGAGTTCCGCGAAAATTTTTTCACCGCTTACGAAGGAGGTCAACACTCGAATGGAAAATGAGATGGCGGCGTTGGGAAGTTTCGCGCCGATAATTTTAATGATTATAATATTTTACTTCATGCTGTACCGCCCGCAGAAAAAAGCTCGTGACGAACGCGACAAGATGTTGAGCAGTCTTCAAGTCGGCAACCGCGTGATAACAATCGGCGGCATGTACGGCACGATAACCGCGCTCACCGACGAAACCGTCCGCTTGAAAGTCGCCGACAAGGTCGAGCTTGAATTTGCCCGCGCCTCAATCAACGGCGTCGCGCCCGATGGAAAGTCTTGACGTTCGCGGGCGCAAGAAAATTTTGCGGCGGGAATTCCTGTCGAAACGTGCGGCAATTCCACGCGCCGAACGTGACCGAATCAGCCGCGAAATCGTGAAAAAATTTTTGGCGACGGAAATTTTCCGCACGTCAAAAATTATCATGGCTTACGTCTCCGCGCCCGACGAACTTCAGCTGACGGAATTGCTTGCGGAATGTTTGGCGGCTGGAAAAATTTTGGCGGTGCCGTTCATTGCGGGCAAGGGGATTATGCGCGCGGTGCAGGTGCCGACTTTGGACGCGCTGGAGCCCGACGCCTTCAATATCCCGACCGTTAAGCGACAGCCGCAAATTTTCATAGAGCCCGCGCATATTGATTGCGTGATTGTTCCAGGCGCGGCGTTCGACATTCACGGCGGGCGATTGGGTCTCGGCGGCGGCTACTACGACAGATTTTTGCCGCAAGCCGTCAACGCCGTAAAAGTCGCGCTCGCCTGCGATTTTCAGCTTGTCGATTCGCTCCCGACCGAAGCTCACGATGCTTTTGTCGACATTATACTTACCGCAAAAACTTGACATTTTGACCGTCGCGCATTATAGTACGCGGCGGTTTTTGATTGGGGACGCAATTATCGCGTCATGAAAAATTTTTGTCTTATTTTGAAAGGGGGAAGGCTGCTCCGAAGCGAAGAGGCGACCCGTTACGGTCGTCCTGCTTGGGACGCGACAGGATGTTGCGTATGCGGCGGAATGATGAAGCGAAAAATATTCGAGA
>JADEZP010000092.1 GCA_015206805.1 Quinella sp. 1Q7
TTGACGAGGTGTTCGAGGATTTTGTCCCACAAGCCGTTAAGGCGAGCACGACGATAAAAGCTGTGCACGGTAAAGACCGGTGGAAAATCATGGGGCAAATTACGCCACTGGCAACCCGTTTTCACCAGATACAAGACCGCATTGACCAATTCTCTCTTTTCCCATTTGTACTTACGCATATTGGAGAACAAGGGCGCGATAACTTCCCATTGCTCATTGGTTAAATCTGTTTCGTATTTCTGTCTCATAATGTACCTACTATATCACTTTTTTGATGTGAACACACGTTCTAAACATAAAAATTATTACACGTTACGGTCAGCGCGACGACCGCCGAATTTTCTGCGCGGCGTTGACATTGCGCGACGTTTTTGTTATTATCGCGACGTTTAAGGAGAGGTGTCCGAGCGGTTTAAGGAGCCGGTCTTGAAAACCGGTGATGTCGAAAGGCACCGTGGGTTCGAATCCCACCCTCTCCGCCACAATCGAAACTTTTATCTCCACACGGAGTGTAACGATATACTTTCGCCTTCGGGCGATTATTTTTAGGGAGGCGGCGATTTTTATGGACAATACAACTTCCGACGAGCAAGAGCGGTTGCGAATACTCATCACCGACGATTCGCGGCTGTTGCGCAAAAAACTGCGCGAAGAACTCGAAAAGCTCGGTTGCGAAGTCATCGACGCAGTCAACGGCAAAGAGGCGATAACGCTCGTTTTGGAGCACGAACCCGACGCCGTCTTTATGGATATCGTCATGCCGGTCGTCGGCGGTATCGAGGCACTGCAATTTATCCGCGAAGTCGCGCCGAATGTCCCCGTCATCATGCTAAGTTCCATGGATACGCCGCAAAAACTTATGCAATGTCTCAAAATGGGCGCGATTGATTTTATCCGCAAACCCTACACCAAAGAACAAATCGCCCATACGATTGAGACCGTCAAAAAAATCAAAGCCAAACGTAAATCAGCGAACAACTAGGAGGGATTGACCATGCCGATTATTGCACCGAATACCGTTTCGGCGCTGAACAAGGCGGGCGGCAAAGGCGAAATTTTTATAACGCACCTGTTGACGCAAAACGAAATGGTCGGCAAATGCCAAATGTTTGCCCGCGTCAGAATTCCCGTCGGTGCGTCACTGGGCGTACATCAACACGTCGGCAACAACGAGACTTATCACATCCTGCAGGGCACAGCCGCCTACACCGACAACGGCAAAGTTTACACGGTCAAGCCGGGCGACACGACCTTTTGCGCGGACGGAGACACTCACGGCATCGAAAATACCGGTAACGAGGATTTAATCTTTATCGCGTTAATCATCAGCACTAAGTAGAAACTTTCATGCGTTCACCTAAGGAAAGGAGCTGTCTTCAATGGATATGAGTATCGCGGCAATGTCGGTCGATTTGAGCTTGGCAAAGACTCAACAGGAACTGGGCATCTCGGTTTTGAAAATGGCACTGGCAGCGGACACCTCCGCCGTCGAAGAAGCATTGGCGGTCGTCGAAAGCTTGGATCCCGCGCTCGGAAACAACATCGACATATCGGCGTAACAAAGGGCTTGATTTTTCCAAACCTTTCTGCTAAATTCTGCAGGTAATTTTTCAAAGGAGGCATCCTCTACATGACTAGAGCTGAATTGATTGTAAAAGTTGCCGACAAAGCCAAAATTGACCGCAAGAGCGCGGAACGGGCTGTCGCGGCAACGTTCGACGCGATTAAAGATGCACTGGTTGCCGACGACAAAGTTCAAATTCTGGGCTTCGGCACCTTCGAGAACCGCACGCGGTCGGCGCGCAAAGGTCGCAATCCCCGCACCGGCGAAGAAATCGACATCGCGGCCTCAACCCTGCCGTCGTTCAAGGCGGGCAAAAGCTTGAAAGAAGCTTGCAATCAGTAAAAAATTTCCGGCGGAGTCGGGCAAATTGCTCGGCTCCATTTTTGTTGGCGGCAAGCGTGACGCTTGACCCAACGGGTGTTCTATCGAACGTTGCGCCGACGGCAGGCGTTCACCGCGAAATTTTATCGGAGGCGGTGTTTTGAGGACGGCAATCATTACGGGCGGCACGTCGGGTATCGGGCTTGCGGCGGCGAAAATTTTTCTTGCGCACGATTTTAATTGCGTGCTCGTCGGCAGAAGTCGCGAACGTTTCGACGGCGTAAAAGCAGAGCTCAACGGGCACGCGGAATTTATTTCGGCGGACGTGCGGAGCGTGGCGGACTGCGACAAAATTATTTCGCGCACCGTGGAAATTTTCGGCGGCGTCGACGTTCTGGTCAACAGCGCGGGCATTTACGGCGAGGGCGCGATAACTTCCGCTGACGAAAAATTTTTCGACGACATCTTTGCCACGAACGTCAAGGGAACGTTTTTTACGGCGCAGGCGGCTGTCGACGAGCTTGTCAAGCGGCGCGGCTCAATCGTCAACGTTGCGAGCGACGCGGGCTTGCGCGGCAATTATTTCTGCGCGGCGTATTCGGCAAGCAAAGGCGCGGTCGTGGCGTTCACGAGGTCGCTTGCGCTTGAGTTGGCAAGCTTAGGCGTGCGAGTGAATTGCGTTGCGCCCGGCGACGTGCTTACGCCGCTGACTGCCGCTCAACTTCAAGCGTCGGGCTCAACGGTCGCGGAGCTTGCGAAAATTTATCCGCTGGGCAGAATCGCCACTGCGGAGGAAGTCGCGGCGGCGATTTACTTTTTGGCGTCGGAGGCAGCAAGTTTCATAACGGGCGCAATCTTGAACGTCGACGGAGGGCTTACGGCGTGAACGTGCTGATTTTGTCCGCGTCAATCGGATCGGGTCACATCAAGGCGGCTCAAGCTTTGCAACAGGTTTTTGACGCAACGCTTGTCGACTTCATGGCGCGGGACGTGTCGACGCTGAATTGGCTGACGAAAAAAATTTACCTTGCCGCACTGCGATTTATCCCCGACCTTTACGACCGAATCTACAAATTCGCGGACGGACGGCGCGTGGGCGTCACGGCAAGGTTTTTGAGTTCCGCGCTGATGTATGTGCCGTTCGCGCGTCTGCTGAAAAAATTTCGCCCCGACGTGGTAATTTGCACGCACCCGTTCCCCGAAGCGGCGGCGTCGCTGTGGAAATTCCTTCACGCAAAATCGGCGCGGAAATTTTTGTTGGCGGCAGTGCTGACGGACTACTCACTGCACGAAATTTGGATTTACGGCGAAGTCGACGCGTACTTTGTTGCGACGCAGGAAATGGCGCGGGAGTTGGCGACACATTGCCGCGTGGGACAAAAAATTTTCGCGACGGGCATTCCAATCGGCGCGGAATTCGGTTCAATCGCGGAAGCTCACGACTCGACGCGCACGACGATTTTAATCATGGGCGGCGGACTCGGACTCGGCTCGATTGAGGAAACTTTATCGGAGCTCGACAAACTTTCCGCGCCGCTGAAAATCGTCGTCGTCGCGGGGCAAAACGAACAGCTCCTTGCGCGACTGAATCGACTGCGCGAAAAAATCGCTCACCCCGTCGAAGTGCTCGGCTACGTTTCGGACGTGCACAGGCTCATGGCGGCGGCTGACTTGCTCATCACGAAGCCGGGCGCGCTGACAATTTCGGAGGCGTTCGCGGCGGGCGTGCCGCTAATTTTGCACGAGCCGATACCCGGTCCCGAAGCACTCAACGCGGCTTATGCGGTCGCTCACGGCGCGGCTATTGAGGTCGGCGACAAAAAAATTTCGGCAATCGTCGCACAGCTGTTGAACACTCCCGAACGTCTTGCCGAAATGAAACGTTGCGCAAAAAAAATTTCACGCCCGCTTGCCGCAGTGAACATCGTCCGCCAAATAAACAGACTCGTTGCCGTTGAGTGATGACCGCCCGAAAAATTTTTAACGTCACGGGCGCGGTGAATACATTGCGGTTGTCGACACGTCAGACGCGTCAACTGTTCCACCGCTTTTAAAGCGACCGCCCGCTTGCCGCAGTGAACATCGTCCGCCAAATAAAAAAAGACTCCGCCACGTGACGGAGCCTTTTTTTGTGAACTAATCGACTGTGCGGTTCATGAGCGTTATCAGCGAATTGACAATGCCGAAAACCGCGTATGTCGCGAAAATCGCCGTGAGCACGCCTTGAACGGGGATTTCCCGAGTCAAATAAATTATCCCCGCGAACATCACCAGCGCAAGAATTTTTGCCGCGAGGAAGATTTTTTCGCCGCCGCCCTTGAAGTCGGGATAATGCACGTGGCTGACCATCAGATACGCGACGATGATTACGGTTATCGGGTAGATGAGCCCGAACTCTTCGGGGCGGATGTTCATTGCCGTGAACAAAAGCGTCGTCGTCGCGACAATGCAACCGCCCGCAGGAATTGCCAGCCCCATAAAAAAGCCGTGGACGATGCTTGTATTGACGTTGAATCGTGCGAGCCGCCACATGCCGCACAGCGCAAAGATTATCGCCGCCGCCTTGCCGAACAGCCCGTAATTGTGCATGCAGAACGCGTAAGCAAGGAATGCGGGCGCGACTCCGAACGAACCTAAATCGCACAGCGAATCCATTTCCTTGCCGAGTTCGGACGCGGCGTTGAGTGCGCGGGCAACTCTGCCGTCCATGCCGTCGGCAATCAGCGCGAGCAAGATGAATACCGACGCGTTGAAGAAATTTCCTTCGTAAGTCGCCAAAATCGAGCACATGCCGAAGAACAAATTCGCCGCCGTGCACATGTTCGGAAGCAGCCATTTCATTGCGCACACCTCACTTTATACGACCGATTATCGATTCGCCGCCGCGCACCTTGTCGCCCTTTTTGACGAGGACTTCAACGTTGGCGGGCACGACAATTTCGGTGCACGAGCCGAAACGAATCAGCCCGTAAAGTTCGCCCTTTTCGAGCTTGTCGTCGAGCGTGACGTAACTGACGATTCGCCGCGCCAAAATTCCCGCGACTTGAGTAACCGTCACGCGGAGTTTGTCGTTTTCAATGCCGATAAGGTGCCGTTCATTTTCGAAGCCGACAGAATCTTTGTACGCGGGACGGAACCTGCCGCAGATGTACTTTTGAATTTTAATTTCGCCGGCAATCGGACTGCGGTTGACGTGCACGTCGAAGACCGACAAAAAAATTATGACCTTGCGGCACGCGCCCTTGACAAAATCGTCGCCGTCGAGCTCCACAACGTCTTGAACGGTGCCGTCGGCGGGCGACACGATTAAATTTTCGTCGGCGGGTATCGTGCGATTCGGGTTGCGGAAAAAATAAATGCAGTAGCAGGCGACAACTGCGGGCAATATCGCGGCGTAAGGGTGAATCAGCACGCCGAAAAACAGCGCGATAAGGAGCGCGACGCCCGCAAAATAAAATCCTTCACGAATGATGCTCACAGTCTTCACGCTCCAAAAATTTTTTAGCCGTTGATTTTTTGGCGGTGGACTTTCAAGACGAATTTCGGCAGGGCAAGCAGTCTGCCTGCGCGGGACGGTTGCAACATTGCGCGGAAGAGCCACTCAAGGCGCGCCCGTTGCATCCACAGCGGTGCACGCTTTACGACGCCCGCCATAACGTCGAATGTCCCGCCGACTCCGATTGACACGGGAACGTTCAGTTCGTGCAGGTGCGCGGCAAGCCATTTTTCCTGCTTCGGGACGCCCAATGCCGCAAGCAACACGTCCGCCCGCGAATTTTTTATTTGCGCAATGATGTCCGATTCGTCGACGGCGGTGAAGTAGCCGTTGCGCGTGCCGACGATTTTTATGCCGGGGCAAAGTGTCTCGGCTTTTAATTTTGCTTTGTCGGCGATACCGGGCGCGGCTCCGAACATAAAAAATTTCCACGACTTGGCGGGCGCAAGTTTCATCAGCTCCAAAACTAAATCGGCACCCGCGACGCGTTCGGGCATGAATTTTCCGAGGTGTCGCGCCGCCCAGACAGTTCCCGCGCCGTCGGGCACGACCAATTTCGCCGCGTTCAGGATTGTTTTAAGTTCGTCGTCATGCGTCGCCCGCAACAACATTTCCGCGTTTGCCGTCGCGACAAGTGACGGTTTGCCCGCCGCAATTAATTGCGCCACACGCTCAACCGCTTGAGACATCGTCACCGCGTCGACATGCACGCCCAAAATTTCTACACGTTCAATCATTAAAAATTTTCTCCGTTAATTTTCCGGCTTGATCTTTTAATAAGCTGAAGGTTGTAATTTTCGCACCCGACCATTCGGCGAAACGCTCAAGTTCTTTTTTAGACTTTGCCTGCTGAACGTAGGCATCTTTATATTCTTTGGCGTTCGTAAGGGTTTTAATCGCGAAGGCGGCGTCGAAGACACTGTCGGTACCGGTTTTCAAGTTGTAATAACCGCTTGCGATTTTTGCTTCGGCAAGTAAATAATTCCTGCAAGCCGCGTGAACTTTCGCCATACGCTCATCCTGTTGAGAGTCGAAATAAAAATCCGCCGACTCCACAATGCTCGGTACTTGAATGGAATATGCCCATAAACCGTCCGCATCCGTTGCCGCCAAAGGTGTCTTCACGTGGCAAAGATCTTTCCTTGCAGATAATTCGATGAACGGTTGAACATTCTCCAAATATTTTTTTACGGCGTCTTTATTTTCCTCATAATCAGGCGGCAGATTTTCGGCGGCAATTCTTTGCTCATGTTCCTCACGCCACGTTTCGACTTTGTCATTGACGGATTCTTTTGCGATGCCAAATTTTTCACTCACGGAATTTTTCGCGCCGTGCAGTGCATTTTTAATTGAGTCAAAGATCCCGCCCGAATCATCTTGCGCGACTTCTTGTTCGGCGAGGGCTTGTTCAGCGGCGGCTTTTTGTTCGGCAAGGAGTTTCTCTTGTTCAAGCTTCTGCTGTTCGGCGAGGGCTTGTTCAGCGGCGGCTTTTTGTTCGGCAAGGAGTTTCTCCTGTTCAAGCTTCCGCTGTTCGGCGAGGGCTTGTTCAGCGGCGGCTTTTTGTTCGGCAAGGAGTTTCTCCTGTTCAAGCTTCTGCTGTTCGGCGAGGGCTTGTTCAGCGACGGCTTTTTGTTCGGCAAGGGCAAGTTCTTCGGCTATCGTTTGATCGGCGAGCAATTCGTCTTCCTTGATTTCTTGCGAACTCATTTGAGATTGTTTGTCGGGATTTGTCAAAGCCCCGAATATCGGAAATACGACGAATGCCGTAAATGCCGCCGCCGCGAATTTTGCCCAACGCTTTTTGCCGGGCTCCTTTTTGATGAACATATAAATTATCTTGCCGACAAAATATATTCCCGCGAAAAGTGCCGCCATACCCAACGCCGTAAAAAAATACATGTAGGATTCACTCGATATTTGTGCCAGCGGGATAAATATTGTGACGACAAGGCTTATTCCTGCAAATTTAAGCCAACGCTTCGCCCCCTCCATACCATTTTTGATAAACTTAACTGCAGCAACGATTAAACAAACTATCGTGACCGTAAAAGCAATTCCCGTAAGCGTATCTAAAATTTTCATGTCAAAAACTCCCGTTGAATAATTCCCAAAAAATCCCGTCCTCCATGTCGCGAATATTGTACAGCGTCGGCAGGACAAGGAACGTTTCCTTCAAATTTTTATGTGCGCTTTGCCAACCGTTGCCGTCGGTTATCCAAACGAACGTAAAATTATCGACAGCTTTTGACGCCGCGGCAATCGCTTTGTAACTGCGGGCGGTCTCGTTGAGCTTGGAGCCGCCGCTTGCGTAAAAATTCGTCTCAATGCCAAAAATTTTATCGGACGCCTTGACGACGAAATCAAATCGCTTGGTCGACGTTCTGTCAGCCGTAATTGCCGACAGATCCAGCCCGAACATTTCTTCAACGTCGCGGTCGTATTTCTCCGTGAAGTATTCGACGCCCGCTTGATTCAAGAAACTCGCAACGAGATTTTCCATTTGATGACCGCCGCGATTTTTCCTGCCGTTTGAATCAAGACCCGTTTCAACGCCCGTCGCATAATCGTACAAATTGTTGACGATATGATTTTCCGGCAAGTCGAAAAGACCTGTCTGTCGCATGAAATACTTGTATTGCTCGACGGATTGATTTGCTTAAAACGTAATCCAATCCGTAAGCTCGCCATCTTCACCGACAACTGAAATTTGCCTGCACTCGACATTGTCAGGATACACGACAAAATTTCCCGCTTCGTATTCTTGAATTGATTTGGAAACAGCGTCTTCCTCAGATGTTGCTTCAATCTCAAATGTTTCCGAAAGAATTTCTTCAATAACTACACGATATTTCCGCATGAATTAAATCATCTTCCGATATGTTCCTCTTGCTACAAATTCTATAAAGCCTTTGTCGCGCAGGAATTGCAACTGCTGTCGAATTTTCGCCTCAATGTTGCGATTCAATCTGTGCTTAACTTTGAGCACGTCGGCATACCGATAAACCTGTTGCAATGTAAAATTTTCGGTGCCGATGTCATTTATGCAATTCAAAATATCGAACATCCAGCCGCGCAGAGAAATATCGTTTGTTTGCAGAGCCTTCAACTTTTCGTACCGGTGCCGAACGTCGACAACGCCCATTTCTTTGCCGCCACGAATTACGGGCAACTTGCCTTGTTCGGGAATTTTTTGATACAGAATGTTGCAACCGACCCAGCCGGCTCTTTTGGCATTGGCGGACAGCGGCTTTCGTTTCTCGATGATGTCGGGCGTGAAGAAAAATTTCGGAATGAACGTCAAATCTGTTACAGATAACGTCGGGGAATATTGCATGACGAACAATTGCGGATTGATATTGCTCGTGATTCGCTCAATCATCGTGTGATAAGCACCATCCATAATTTTGGAGCCGATACCGTTCCGCTTGCTTTTGAGCTCAAATATTTCGCCGCAAACATTGCAATACATGTCGGCAACAGGTGCATTGTTACGCATTTTGTTAATATGCTCGTTGCCGCAACACGGACAAAAAGAATTGCGCAGAAGCCAAGTTTCGCTCATAACCCGAATTTTTTGCGATGAGCTCCGATAATTTGCGGCAACAGATTCGTCGAAGTGCAGGTTCACTCCACGGTCACCGACTTTGCAAGGTTGCGGGGCTTGTCGACGTCGCAACCGCGCGTTATTGCCGCGTAGTAGGCAAGCAACTGCAACGGCACGACGGTCAAAAGCGGTATCAACAGCTCGTCGGTCTCCGGCACAAAAATCACGTGGTCAAGGTATTTTTCAAGCTCGGTGTCGCCCTGCGCGGCAATGCCGATAACAATCGCGTCGCGGGCTTTGACTTCCTTGATGTTGGACAGCGTTTTTTCGTAGACGCTTTTTTGCGTGGCAAGTGCGATAACGGGGACGCCCTCGACAATCAGCGCAAGTGTGCCGTGCTTGAGTTCGCCCGAAGCGTAAGCCTCCGCGTGAATGTAGGAAATTTCCTTGAGCTTGAGCGCGCCCTCCAAGGCGACGTCGTAGTCAAGACTGCGCCCGATATAAAAAACATCCTCGTTGAAACCGTATTGCCGCGCGAAAGTTTTAATCGGCTCCACGTCCGAAAGTGTCTCCGAAATTTGCGCGGGAATTCGCTTGAGCATGGTGATAAGCTCGCGGATTTTTTCGGGCGACAACGTTCCGCAAATCTGCGCCATGTACAACGCGAGCATGAACATCAAAATCAACTGCGTGGTGTAAGCTTTTGTCGACGCAACGGCAATTTCCGGTCCCGCCCACGTGTGAATGACTTGATGAGCCTCGCGGGCGATTGACGAGCCGACGACGTTTGTTATCGCCAAAGTCTTCGCGCCGAGCCGTTTCGACTCCTTGAGCGCGGCAAGCGTATCCGACGTTTCGCCCGATTGACTGACGACGACGACAAGCGTTTTATCGTCGACAATCGGATCGCGGTAACGGTATTCGCTGGCAAGATCGACTTCGACGAGTTTGCGGGCAAGCTTCTCAATGTAAAACTTCCCGACAAGTCCCGCGTGATAAGCCGTGCCGCACGCGACGATATAAATTTTGTCGATGCCGTCGAGAAAGTTTTTGTCCCAGTTCAGCTCGTCAAGGATAATTGAGCCGCCGTCCTTGGCAATGCGTTTGCTCATTGTGTCGCGGACAGCCTTCGGTTGCTCGTTAATTTCCTTGAGCATGAAGTGTTCGTAGCCGCCCTTTTCGGCAGCTTCGGCGTTCCACGTGACGTGAAAAATTTTCTTGTCGACGCGTTCGCCGCGACGGTTGAGAATTTCGACGCCGTCTTTGCGCACGAGTGCAAGTTCGCCGTCGTTGAGGATGTAAGTTTGACGCGTGTGATTGATTATCGCGGGAATGTCCGACGCGATGAAATTTTCGCCGCGACCCAATCCGACGACCAACGGATTATCCTGCTTGGCGCAAAGCAAAATGTCGGGGTGAGCCTTCGCCATGAACGCCAACGAATACGAGCCTTCGACCTTGCTCAAAACTTCGCGGACAGCCGCAACGAAATCGCCGCGATAAACTTCCTCCAACAGGTGCGCAATGACTTCGGTATCGGTCTCGGACGTGAACTTGTGCCCGCGCGAAATGAGCTCCTCTTTGAGCGGCAGATAGTTTTCGATAATGCCGTTGTGCACGACGACAAAATCCCCGTGGCAATCTGTATGCGGGTGAGCGTTGCTGTCGGAAGGACGTCCGTGCGTCGCCCAGCGCGTGTGACCGATGCCGACGGT
>JADEZP010000020.1 GCA_015206805.1 Quinella sp. 1Q7
GAGACACAGGGTCGGGAAAAACGACATTAGCGAGGATTCTCTTTTCTTTATTTGGAAATAAACTAGTGAAAGGATTAATAAATTTTACATCTACGGAAAGTGCAGTAGAAAAAGATATAATGAGAAGACAAGACTCAAGTATGCGGCGGCGTCGGCATTGCAGATTGAAATTTACGACAAAATCGAGGAGCTCAAGACGCTTTACGACGCCTACGAAAAGAACATCATTTGACAATGGCACGTAATGTTTACTGCGCGCCGCGCTTGCCAAGGACTCAATCGACGAAAAATCGCTGTTCACGCGGCTGATTAATGCACTGAACGCGGGCGAATATGCGGCGGCGTCGGCATTGCAGGTTGAAATTTACGACAAAATCGAGGAGCTCAAGACGCTTTACGACGCCTACGAAAAGAACATCATTTGAAAATTATCTGTCGGCTTGCGAAAAGGAGTCGTCTCAATCGAGGCGGCTCCTTTTCAATAGAACACTTCCTGCAAACACAATCCGCAGGCGGGCGCGGTGGCGGGCAACAAATTTCTGTCGCGGGCGGCGAAAATTTTTCGGAAGGCGTCGAGCGTAATTCGACCTCTGCCGACTTCAACGACCAGCGCGACGATATTGCGCGCCATGTGATACAAAAAGCCGTTCGCGTGAATTTTTATCGTCAGGCAGTCCGAACAGAAAATTTCATCCGCGACGAGTTCAGCGGCGTAAATCGTGCGTATGGGGCTCATGTTCGGTGCACCGCCTGCCGCACGAAACGACGAGTAATCATGCGTGCCGACAAGTTCACTCAAAGCCGCACGCATTGCCGCGACATCAAGCGGACGGTAAATGTGCCACGCGAAACGATTTGCAAACGGATTCGACGCCGCGCCGCGAAGTATGCGGTAGAAATAAATTTTGCTGTGTGCGCTGTGGAGTGCGCTGAAATTTTTGTCGACCTCCCGCGCCGCACGAACGACGATATCCGACGGCAAAACGGTGCTCGCGGCAAGCGGTATCCTGTCAAGCGGAATGCGCCCGTCCGTGAAAAAATTGACGACCTGTCCGAAGGCATGAACGCCCGCGTCAGTTCGACCTGCCGCCGCCAATTCGATTGTGTCGCCGAAAATTTTTGCAAGCCGCTCCTCCAAAACATTTTGCACAGCGACATGCGGCGGACTTTGCCACTGAAAGCCGTTGTAATTCGTGCCGTCGTAAGCGACCGTCAACGCGATATTGCGCCGCCGAAGTTTCAACGCCGCCTTGTGTTCAGAACGCATAACTCAAACCTCCGACTGACGCGCAGATTGTCACGACGACTGCCGCCGCGCCGAAGTCAGCCCGCGACAAATGCAAAACTTTCATGTGTGTGCGACCTTCGCCGCCGCGATAGCAACGCGCCTCCATTGCCATTGCAAGTTCGTCCGCGCGACGGAAGCTCGACAAAAATAACGGCACCAATATCGGAACCATCGCCTTGAGCCGCCGAATGAAGTTGCCCGACTCGAAGTCCAGCCCGCGAGATTTTTGCGCCTTGATGATTTTGTCAGTCTCCTCAAGCAACGTCGGCACGAATCGAATCGCAATCGTCATCATCATTGCAAGTTCATGCGCGGGTACGCCGATTTTCCGCAGCGGCGACAAAAGTTTTTCCGTCGCGTCGGTCAGTTGAAGCGGCGACGTCGTGAACGTCAGCAGGCTTGCCAAAACAATCAGCAGTATCAGCCGCAAGCTTATCATCGCGCCGTAAACAATGCCTTCCGTCGTGAGCTTGAACACGTAAATTTTCGCCAAGACTTCGCCGTCGTGACTTACGCAGTGAATCAGCAACGTAAACAAAATTATCCACGACAGCGGCTTGACGGATTTGAGCACCGTAAGCGGCGGCACCTGCGACAAAAAAATCAGCGCGACCGTCACGCAAGACAGCAGCGCGTATGCCGCCCAACCCTCCGCCGCGAAAATCGCGATCATCAGCACGAACAGCAAAATTATTTTCGTGCGCGGGTCGAGTCGGTGAAGTATCGATTTGCCAGGGAAAAATTGTCCGAGCGTTATGTTCTGCAGCATGTGGTCTCCTAAATATCGTCGCGGTACATTATCGGCAACGTCTTGATTCGCAGGTGAGTTTTCGTCAGCCAAACCGTGAGCATCCGCTCCGCAATGAACGACATCATCCGCGAATAAAAGTGCGGCAATTCTTCCAGCTTGTAGCCGCTGATGTTCACCCTGTCGCGAAGTTCAATCGTCGCGCCGATTATGAAATCGAACAGCCACGCGCAGTAGTCATCGAAAATTTTGCGCCGCGTGACGTGAATGCCGTAGGAAAAAAATACGAAGCCGCCCATTACCGCGTCGAAAGCGTCGAGATAATCGGGGTGAGCGCGTGCCAAATGTTTGCGGACGATTTTTTCGGCGAAGTCAACAAGTTTCGGTTGCCCCGTCGAAAGAATCATCAACTCGCGTTGAGTGCGGTCGGAGACAAGTTCCGTGTGCAGTATGATGTCGTATTCGTCAAGGAGCTTGAGAATTTCTGCGCGGCTCAAAATGTTTCGCGGCTTGAAAACGAATTCGAAGGGACGATGCTCGCGTTGATTGGTCGTCGTCGTGAACAGGCGGCGATAGTGGCAAATTCCCGTTATCGTGTGAGACGTGTTGCGCCAAATCCAATACAGCGCGGTAATTTCGTCGAGGAAGGGATTCAGTCGGCTGATGTTGTCGCCCGTGTCGTCAGCCACGTCGCCGAAATTTTCCGTGGCAAGCGCGTGTCCGGCGTGAATAATTTTGTAGCCGTCGGGCGCGGCAAGCTTGGCGTCCTTGTGCGTGACGATATAAACGCCGACATCGGCGGGCAGCGAAATTTTTTCCAGTAACCACCACGCGCCGTTCGGGACGGCATAAACTTTATCGGCGGCGAAAATATTTTTTGAGTCGGTCAGCCAACTTTCGAGCGCGGAATTTTTTCGCGCGAATGCCAAAATATTTTTGCTCAAGCCGTCGGTGTCAATCAGCGCGTCGACAAATTCGTCGGGCGAACGTTCGGCAGTCAACAGCACCGCGTCGAAAGTTCGGTAGCGGAATTCGTCGGGCGTGCGAAAAATTTTGCCGTAAAGATTCTTCATAATCGGCGCAAGTCCGTCGGGCGCGAAGCAGTCAATTTCGCCGCGCCAATCAAGTTTCGTGCGGAAGTCAGTCTTGCCGACAAAGCAGTCGAAGTCCAGCACGCGTCCCGAAAAATTTTTCAGCACCTCGACCATTTGCGCGAACATTTCCGTTGAGTAGAAGCCGCCGTGAATTTTTTCCGCGAAGGCTCGCGCGCCCATTGCCTGCGTATTTCGCGGGAACACTTCCAGATAGTCGCTGAAGTCAAGCGCGTCCGTGAAGATTAAATATTCCGCCGTGCCGTCCAGCAGTCGCGAAATGTCTTCGCCGCGCAGAGACTGTCCGCCGAAAAATAATTTTATGTCGTCGCCCGTGCCCTCGGAAATTATTTGCCCGACAACCTCGACGGGCTTGTCGCCGATAATTTTGCGAAACTCCTGCGCGTCGCCGCAAATCAGCACTCGCGGCACATAAGTCGCCATGAAAATCCCTCCCCGCGAAAATTTTAGACAGCGGGCTTTAATTCGTCAAGGCAATTCGTTATAATGGCGAAAACTTTTGGGAGCGTGAACATCGTGACGGAAAAAGATAAAATGCTCGCGGGTCAGTGGTACAACGCAAATTTCGATCCGCAACTTGCCAAGGAACGCGCCATCGTCAAAGATTTGTGCCTTGAGTTCAATCGGACGCGCATGCAGGATTTGAGTCGGCGCAGAAAAATTTTGCAACAGATTCTGCCGCAGGTCGACGCCGCCACCGTGGAAATTCTGTCGCCGTTCATGGTCGATTACGGCTACAACATTTACCTCGGCGCGGGAACTTTCCTGAATCACAACTGCTACCTCATGGACTGCGCGACGATTCGGCTCGGCAAAAAAGTTTTCGTCGGACCGAACTGCGGCTTTTACACGGCGATTCACCCGTTCGACATCGTTCAGCGCGCGGAAGGGCTCGAAATTGCCAAACCGATTATCATTGGCGACGACGTGTGGATTGGCGGCGACGTGACGATTTTGCCCGGCGTCACAATCGGCAACGGCTCGATTATCGGCGCGAAGTCGCTCGTCACGAAAGACATCCCCGATAACGTTTTGGCATTCGGCAACCCTGCGCGGGTCGTTCGGAAAATCGGCACGGAGACTTTGTTCGTGTGAGGCGGCAACCTTGCGCAAGTCGTCCGAATATCGGCGCGAAAATTCCGTTCGTGTGAGGCGGCAACCTTGCGCAAGCCGTCCGAATATCGGCGCGAAAATTCTGTTCGTGTGACGCGGCAACCTGCGCAAGCCGTCCGAATATCGGCGCGAAAATTCTGTTCGTGTGAGGTGGCAACCTTGCGCAAGTCGTCCGAATATCGGCGCGGAAATTCCGTTCGTGTGAGGCGGCAACCTGCGCAAGTCGTCCGAATATCGGCGCGGAAATTCCGCTCGTGTGAGGCGGCAACCTTGCGCAAGCCGTCCGAATATCGGCGCGAAAATTTTGCTCGTGTGAGGCGGCAACCTTGCGCAAGTCGTCCGAATATCGGCACGAAAATTCTGTTCATGTGACGCGGCAACCTTGCGGAAGTCGTCCGAATATCGGCGCGGAAATTCTGTTCGTTTAAGGAGACGACACTTTGATTAAAACCGACAAAAATTTTTATTGGACGCTGTTCAAGTCAACGTTTATCGTCAGCATGTTCACGGTCGGCGGCGGCTACGTGATAATTCCCCTGCTCAAAGCAAAGTACGTCGACGAATACCGGTGGATAAGCGACGAAGAGACGCTGAACATGGTGGCAATCGCGCAGTCGACGCCGGGCATTATGGCGGTGAATACGGCTATCATGCTCGGCTACCGTATGGCGGGCGTGGCGGGCGCATTGACGGGCATGTTCGCAACGGTTTTGCCGCCGCTGTTGATAATTACGCTCGTCGCAACGTTTTATGACCTCGTCGCCTCTAACGAATATGTCCGCCTCGTGCTCAAGGGTATGCAGTGCGGCGCGACGGCTTTATTGCTCAACGTGGCGATTGACCTGCTGAAAAAACAGTTCTCCAAAAAGCTCCTGTTGCCAATCGTGATAATCGTCGGCACGTTCGTCGCGAATTTATTTTTCGGCGTGAACATCATGTTGCTCGTGGCGATTGACGGCATAATCGGATTTTTCCTTCTGCGTGACAAAAAATATGAATGAGGTGAATTTGTTCTCGTGATAGCGTTCGATAAACTTCAAAGCGTCGGCAAGGCGTTGATGTTGCCCGTGGCAGTGTTGCCCGTGGCGGCGATTCTGTTGCGCTTCGGCGCGAATGACGTATTTAACATAGGCGTTCTCGAAAAGGCAGGTCAAGCGATCTTCGACAACTTGCCGATAATTTTTGCCATCGGCATTGCTTTCGGCTTGACCCGCAATAAGCACGATAACGGCGCGGCGGGCTTGGCGGGCTTCGTGTGTTATCAAGTGCTGTCCACGTCGCTCAAAGGCTTCGACGCCGAACTCGACATGGGAATTTTCGGCGGCATATTGAGCGGGCTGACGGCGGGTGCGCTGTACAATCGCTTCTACAACATCAAGCTGCCCGAATTCCTCGGCTTCTTCGGCGGAAGGCGTTTCGTGCCGATTGTCACGTCGATTGCCGCAATTATCCTCGCGCTGATTTTTTCATTCGTGTGGCCGCCGATTCAAAGCCTCATCAACGCAATCGGCGACCTCATCATAAGTTCGGGCGGATTCGGACTGTTCATTTACGGCGTGCTCAATCGCCTGCTGATACCGCTGGGACTGCACCACATCTTGAACAATCTGGTATGGTTCGTGTTCGGCGAATACATAAATCCCGCGACGGGTGCCATAATCCACGGCGACTTGAGCAGATTTTTTGCGGGCGACCCGACGGCGGGAACGTTTATGGCGGGCGGCTTCCCCGTGATGATGTTCGGACTGCCTGCCGTCGCGTTGGCAATGTATCGCACTGCCGCGCCGCACAATCGCCCGAAAATCGCGGGTGCGCTTGCGTCAATGGCGTTGACATCATTTCTGACGGGCATAACGGAGCCGATTGAGTTTTCGTTTATGTTCCTCGCGCCGGCATTGTACGTCGTCCACGCGGTTTTCTTCGGGCTGTCAATGATAATCTGCAACAGCATCGGCGTTTTGGACGGGTGCAGTTTTTCAATGGGCTTTATCGATTACGTGCTGAATTGGAACTTGGCGACGCGCCCCGAACTCATCATCCCGATTGGAATTATTTTCGGACTGCTGTATTACGTCGTGTTCAGTCAAGTAATTACCGCCTTCGAGTTGCCGACAATCGGGCGTTATGAAGACATCGACGACGGGGATCTTGACGACAGCACGCTTGCGGCAGCGATTGTCGACGGCTTGGGCGGCAGTGAAAATCTTGTCGAGGTCGATAACTGCGTGACTCGCCTGCGCATAACCGTTGCCGACGGCACCAAAGTCGACGAAAAAGCTTTGAACTCAATCGGCGCGGTCAAAGGTCTTTTCGCGAAGGATACCGCCGTTCAAATCGTGCTCGGCTTCCGCGCGGAAAATGTCGCGGGCGAAATTAACTTCCGCAAGAGGAAATAACATGGCTGACACGCTGAAATTTGTCAAAAAAATTTCACGGCTCGCTGACGGTAAGCGGTCGTTGCGATTCATGGAGGTTTGCGGCACGCATACGGTCGCCAATCGCTTACGCGCGGCGGAAAACATTGCGACATTCGGCGACATGATTAACGCGCTCAAGAGGAAATGATATGGCTGACACGCTGAAACTTGTCAAAAAAATTTCGCGGCTCGCTGACGGTAAGCGGTCATTGCGATTCATGGAGGTTTGCGGCACGCATACAGTCGCGATTTTCCGTTCGGGAATTCGACAGATTTTGCCCGACAACGTCGAACTCGTCAGCGGACCGGGTTGCCCCGTGTGCGTGACTTGCGACGAATACATCGACAAAGCAATCGCTTATGCGCGGCGGAAAAATTTCGTCATTGCGACATTCGGCGACATGCTCAAAGTCCCCGGCTCACGGTCGAGTTTGGCGGCAGTCTCTGCGGAAGGCGCGGACGTGCGGATCGTTTATTCGCCGCTGGACGCCATAAAACTTGCCGAAGAAAATCCTCACAAGCAAATAATTTTTTTGGCGGTCGGATTCGAGACGACGGCTCCGACGGCGGCGGCAACGGTCATTGCGGCACGGATTCGCGGCGTAAAAAATTTGTTCATGCTGTCGGCGCAAAAACTCGTCCCGCCCGCCCTAAAGCTGTTACTCAATGACGCGGCAGTTCACGTCGACGGCTTCCTGTTGCCGGGACATGTGGCGGTTGTCGTCGGCGCAAAGGCGTTCAAATTTTTGGCGACGGACTTCCGCATTCCGAGCGCAATCGGCGGCTTCGAGGCTGACGAAATTTTATCCGCGCTGGTAAATTTGCTTGAGCAGGTCGACAGCGGTCGCGCCACGGTCGCCAACGAATATCGCAGTGTCGTCACGGATGATGGTAACGTCGCCGCGCAGAGGGTGCTTGCTCAAGTTTACGCCGTTGCGGACGCCGAGTGGCGCGGAATGGGCGTTATCCCCGCGTCGGGCTTACGTATGCGCGACGAGTTCGCCGAATTCGACATTGAGCGCGTCGAGCCGATTGAAATTGAGCGCGGCGGCAAAAAATCTGCGTGCAGGTGCGGCGATGTTCTGCGCGGGCTGATTAATCCGACGCAATGTCCGCTGTTCGGCAGGGCGTGCAAGCCGCTTCACGCAATCGGACCGTGCATGGTCTCCGTCGAGGGCGTCTGCGCGGCGTGGTTCAAATACGGCGGCAGTAATTTCAAGTGGTGATAATTTTATGGGCGACAAAATTTTAATGGCACACGGCGCAGGCGGACAGTTGAGCGCGGAACTTTTGCGCGAAGTGATTATGCCCGCGTTCGACAACGAAATTTTACACGAGCTCCACGACGGCGCAAAAATCGGTCGGCTGGCAATGACGACGGACAGTTACGTCGTGCGGCCGATTTTTTTTCGCGGCGGAGACATCGGCAAGTTGAGCATCTGCGGCACGGTGAACGATTTGGCGGTTACGGGCGCGGTGCCGAAATTTTTATCGGTCGGCATGATTCTGGAAGAGGGCTTCGAGCTTGACGCGCTGAAAAAAATCGTCGGCTCAATGTCGCGTGCGGCGGTCGAGGCGGGCGTTAAAATCATCACGGGCGACACGAAAGTCGTCGGGCGCGGACAAGCTGACGGAATTTTCATCAACACGGCGGGCGTCGGCGAGCTGATTGACGGAGTCGACATATCGGCACGAAACGTTCGCGCGGGCATGAAAATTTTGCTGTCGGGCACAATCGGCGATCACGCGGTAACGATTTTGGCTGGGCGTCACGGGCTGGAGCTGCCGTCAAGCGTTCAATCGGACTGCGCACCGCTGAACGGACTTATCGGAGAAATGCTGACCGTCGAGCCGCGAATCGCCATGTTGCGCGACGCGACACGCGGAGGACTTGCGGCGGTGCTCAACGAAATTGCTCAAGCGGCGGGCGTCGGAATTTTGCTTGACGACGAAAAAATTCCCGTGCGCGAGGAAGTTCGCGGCGTCTGCGATATTTTGGGCTTCGACGCGTTGGAGCTTGCCAACGAGGGCAAAATTGTCGCGGTCGTGCCGAGTGAGTCCGCCGAAAAAATTCTGTCCGTCATGCGGCGCAATGTTTACGGTCGGCACGCGGCGATTATCGGTGAAGTCGTCGCGCAGTCTGTCGGGAAGGTCGGCTTGCGGACGGCAATCGGCAGTGTGCGTATCGTCGACATGCCCGCAGGTGAACTTGTCCCGCGCATTTGTTGATGACAGCTGTAAACTTAAGGGGCGCGCATGGACGCGCGCCCTGTGTCGTCGCCGTTAGAAAACGTGACGTTTTCGTAGGCGGCTGCCTTTTCTTTGCTAGTTTCTTTTGGGCACGCAAAAGAAAGTAGATTCAACACACAAAAGTTAATTCAACGCTTAGAACGGCGCGCATTTGTTGAGGAGGTGACGTTTATGGAGCAACGAACGCGCGACATCCTGCAACTGCTCCTTGCCGAAAAAAATTTCCGCACGACGGCTGAACTTGCGGCGCAACTGAACGTGAGCGGCAAAACCATTTCGCGACAACTGCCCAAAGTCGAAGAGGCACTTAACGCCGTCGGATTGCAGCTGGAAAAAAAATCCGGTGCGGGCATAAAAATTGTCGGCAGCGACGTCAAACGCTACGCCCTTGCCAAACAGCTCAAATCCGCCGAAAAACGCGAATTCACGCCGAATGAGCGACGCTCCGTCATAATCAGCACGCTACTTTCAAGCCGCGAGCCGATTAAACTTTTCGCGCTGTCGAGTGCCGTGCACGTGACCGACTCAACGATAAGCAACGACCTTGACAAGCTTGAGCCGTGGTTTCGCGAACAGGGCTTGAAACTTTTGCGCAAGCCCGGACTGGGCGTGAGCCTCCTCGGCGACGAACGCGACTTGCGCCGCGCAATCGTCCGCTACATTTATGAGCACGTCGGCGAAGAAAGTTTGCTCAACATCATGCAGGACAGCTTGCCCGCCGAAGACGACGAGCCCGTCGCGCAGGTGTCGAAGTTCCTGCTTGAACTGATTGACGCGGGCGATTGGCGCAGACTGGAGCAAATGATTCGCGTCACGGAAAACGATTTGGGCTACAAACTGTCTGACAACGCGTTTATCGGCTTGGTCGTGCACCTGTCGCTGACTGTGCGGCGCATAAAAAATCATGAGCCCGTGACAATCGACGACGAAACTTGCGCACGCCTGCGCGGCAGTCGCGAATTCATTGCGGCACGAAAACTTGCCGACAACATCAGCGCGACATTTGAACTGGTCGTGCCGAATTCGGAAGTCTGTTACATCACAATGCACATCCTCGGCGCACGCAGTCGCTACAGTTCGGCAAGCTTGGGCACAATTTCCATGATGGACAATTTCCGATTGGTCACGTTGGCGCGACAGATTATGAAACGCGCCGCCAAAATCACGGGACGCGACATCGACAAGAATCAGAGTTTGCTCGCGGGACTGGTCAATCATCTTGCGCCGACGTTGAGCCGTCTGAAAATGCACATGGACATCCGCAACCCGTTGCTTGACGAAATTCGCACGCACTACCCCGAACTGATGAGCTTGACGCGCCGTTGCGTCGCGGAAGTCGAGTCGGAAGTCGGTGAGCCCCTTCCCGACGCCGAAATTGCTTACATTGCAATGCACCTCGGCGCGGCGTTGAGCGACAGCGAAAAATTTTTGCACGCCGTCCACAGAGTCGTTGTCGCCTGTCCGAACGGCATGGGCACTTCGCGACTGTTGGCAAGCCGACTTCGCGCGAACTTCCCGACGATTCAGATTGTCGACGAAATTCCGATTCTCGACATCAACGCCGAATACGTCGCCGCGAAAGATTTCGACTTCATAATTTCGACCGTGCCCGTCGCCCGCGCAGACTGCCCCGTCGTCGTCGTCAGTGCCGCGCTGATTGAATCCGACCGAAAAAAAATCGACGCCGAACTTGCGCGCCAGAATAAAAATTTTTTGGGCAGTGCCGAGGAGATTGAGCCGCGACCGCCGTTTTTGGACGCACTGACAAAGTTGACGGCTTACGGGCGTGCAATCGGCGAGCTCATGAAAAATTTTTTCTTCGTCCGCGAAAACATCACGACAATCAACGACGCCTGCGACCTTGCCGGAAAAATTGCGGGCGACGACGCTCAAAGCCGCGCAGAAATTTCAAAGTCGCTCTTACTGCGCGAAGATCAAGGCTCCACGCTGATTGTCGGGCGGCATATGATTTTGCTCCACTGCAAATGCGCCGCCGTCGACGAATCCGCCGTCGGTATCCTTCAGCTCGGCGCGGGATTCACTTACCCTGCAGACGGCGAAGTCGTCCGAACGGCGATTGTACTGCTTGCGCCGCTTGCCGCCGACGAATTCACGCTTGAGACAATCGGGCACATCGCCTCCGTATTGCTTGACCGTTGGGGTTTTATCGAGATTCTTCACGAGGGCGACGGCTCCGAAATTCGCCGCGAGGTGCTGAAAATTTTCGAGGACTTTTACAAGTCGAAATCCAAAGAATTGCTGTAACATTGCCCGCCGACATTGCGGGATTTTTTATTGGAATCAGCGACATTGCTTGAGGCCGCACATGGATGTGCGGCCATGGTCGCCGCCGTTAGAAAACGTGACGTTTTCGTAGGCGGCTGTCTTTTCTTTGCTACTTTCTTTTGGACAAGCAAAAGAAAGTAGGTTAATCATACAAACTTGAATCAAACGTTGCTGACGGAGCGACGCCCCGCGAAATTTGAAACTCAACCGCCCGCGCTTGTTGCAAGGACTTGACAAATGCTGTACAATCGCTTGCGAAAATTTTCCCGCTGTAAAATATTTTGGGAAGGAGTTTTGCAAATGAGAAGCGACATCGTCAAAAAAGGCGCGACACGTTGCGCGCACAGAAGCTTATTTCACGCCAACGGCTACGGCGCGGACGAACTGTCCCGCCCGCTAATCGGCGTGTGCAATTCATTCAACGAAATAATTCCCGGTCACATGCACCTTAAATCGATAACGGAGGCAGTCAAACTCGGCGTTGCGGCGGCAGGCGGCACCCCCGTCGAATTCCCCGCAATCGGCGTTTGCGACGGCATTGCAATGGGTCATACGGGCATGAAGTTTTCGCTTGCAAGCCGCGAACTCATTGCCGATTCAATCGAGGCTGTGACAATGGCAAGCGGCTTTGACGGGCTGATTTTAATCCCGAACTGCGACAAGGTCGTCCCCGGCATGTTGATGGCGGCGGCGCGGCTCAATATCCCGTCGGTCATTGTCAGCGGCGGCCCCATGCTTGCAGGTCGTTTCCACGGGCGCGACATCAGCGTCAGTCAGGCGTTCGAGGCGGCGGGCAAATTCGCGGCGGGCAAAATGACTCAAGCCGAAATGACCGACTTGGAGGCGCACGCTTGCCCCGGCTACGGCTCATGTGCGGGACTGTTCACCGCCAACACGATGAACTGCTTGAGCGAAGCGTTGGGTATGGCACTGCCCGGCAACGGCACAATTCCCGCCGCATACAACGGTGCACGCCTTATCCTTGCCAAATGCGCCGGCAAAGTCGTCATGGACTTAATCGCCAAAAATATTTGTCCGCGTGATATTTTGACGCGCGACGCCTTCGAGAACGCAATAACCGTCGATATGGGTATCGGCGGCTCGTCAAATACCGTCCTGCATTTGACGGCGATTGCCAACGAGTGCGGCATTCAAATTCCCGCGACGCTCTTCGACGAAATTTCTGCGAGGACTCCGTACATCACGAAGCTAAGCCCCGCAGGTCATCACCACATGCAAGACCTTGACGAGGCGGGCGGTATCAACGCCGTCATGCACGAATTGAGCCGTAAAAATCTGTTGCACCTTGACGCGCTCACCGTCACGGGCACGGTCGGCGACAGAATCAAGGACGCCCGAATTGAGAGAGACGACGTTATCCGCACGGTCGACAATCCCTATCGCACGACGGGCGGTATCGCGATTCTCAAGGGCAACCTGTGCCCCGATTGCGCGGTCGTCAAGGCGTCGGCTGTCAGCGAAGACATGCTCGTTTATCGCGGCGCGGCGAAGTGCTACGACAGCGAGGAAGCGGCGATTAACGCGATTATGGTCGGCGAAATTCACGACGGAGACGTTGTCGTTATCCGCTACGAAGGTCCCAAGGGCGGTCCCGGTATGCAGGAAATGCTCAATCCCACGGCGGCTATCACGGGCGCGGGACTCAAAGTCGGCTTGATTACGGACGGTCGATTCAGCGGCGCAAGTCAGGGCGCGTGTATCGGTCACATTTCACCCGAAGCAATGGAGGGTGGTCCGATTGCGCTCATTCGCGACGGCGACGAAATTTTTATCGACATCCCCAATCGCAAACTCGAACTCGAAGTTTCCGACGCCGAACTTGCCAAACGCCGCGCAGCATGGACTAAGCCCGAACCTAAAATCAAAACCGGCTACCTTGCCCGCTACGCCAAACTCACGACTAGCGCGTCGACGGGTGCCGTGCTGAAAGTTTGAGGGATTCTCAATGGATTGGGAACAAGATTTTTGTCGGCGGCTCGAAAAATTTCTGCGGGCGGAGCAATTCGTCTTCCACGCGCCGATGTGCCGCTACACGACGTTCAAAATCGGCGGCGCGGCTGACGTTTTAATCTTCCCGTCAAGCGCGGACGACGTGTCAAAAATTTTTCGGCTCGTCGACGAATTCAAACTGCCCTGCACAGTTCTCGGCAACGGCTCAAACGTCCTTGTGCGCGACAAAGGAATTCGCGGCGTCGTCGTAAAGTTCACGGAAGAATTTTTCGGCAACATGCACTGCGACGGTCAACGGCTCAAAGCCTGCGCGGGTGCCCGCTTGAAAAACGTTTCGTGCTTCGCGGCGGACAACGGCTTGACGGGCATGGAATTCGCCGTCGGTATTCCCGGCTCAATCGGCGGCGCAATTTTCATGAACGCGGGCGCATACGATGGCGAAATGAAAAACGTCATTGCGGGCGTCAAAGCCGTCACTCGCGGCGGGGAGCTCGTCGAATTCAGCGGGACAAGTCTTCAGCTCGGCTATCGGCACAGCATTTTTCAGGAAAACGGTTGCGCCATTTGCGAAGTCGAATTGATTCTGCAACGCGGCAACGTCGACGATATCCGCCGCAAAATGGACGACTTCACCTTGCGCCGCGAAAGTAAACAGCCGCTCGATATGCCAAGCGCGGGCTCGACGTTCAAGCGTCCGAAAGGTCATTTCGCGGGCACGCTGATTGACAAAACCGGCTTGAAGGGCTTGCGAGTCGGCGGCGCGATGGTATCCGAAAAGCACGCGGGCTTTGTCGTCAATGTCGGCGGCGCGACGGCTCAAGACGTCCTTGAACTCATTGCGGAGGTCAGGCGGCGCGTTTGCGAGGCTCACGGCGTCATGCTTAGTCCCGAAGTCCGCATTATCGGCGAGGAGTGATTTTATGGCTGTCGATTCGGAACGCAAAATAAAATTTCGTCTGTCAGCACCCGTAATATATTCGGCGGTCTCAAAGCCGCGCGATCCGCTCGTCAGCGTGATTATGCCGATGTTCAATTCCGCGAAGTTCATTCCGCAGACGCTTGAAAGTTTGCTTTACCAGACAATGACGGATTTTGAAGTCGTCGTAATTGATGACGGCTCCACCGACAACAGCGTCGAAGTTGTCGAAAGTTTTCGCGGACGTTTCGACGGACGACTGCGCCTGCTCAAGTTGCCGCATACGGGCACGCCCGGACTTCCGCGCAACGAAGGCATCAAGGCGGCTCGCGGAAAGTATATTGCCTTCCTCGACAGCGACGACCTGTTTACGAAGACTGCGCTTGCGGAATTGAGCACCCTTGCCGAAAAATTTCAAGCCGACGTCGTGCACACGGACAGATGGTTTGTTCTTTGGGGCAACAGAAAAAAATCTGCCGACGACCCCGAATACACCGACGCGGAGAATTTGTTCAATCCCGAATCGTACATCGTCCGTCAGCCCGGCAAAAATGTTACCATTGTCGACGCGCCGACCTTGGATTCAAGCGACATTGCCGACCGCGTCCGCCGCTGGATTAATTGGGATTACAACTGGGCGACGTGGCTCACCTTCTGCCGACGGAGTTTTTTAATCGACAATAAAATTACGTTCCCGCCGCTGGAAACCGTAAGTGATATGGTTGTTACGTTCAGTTGCCTGTGCTTGGCGAAAAAATTTCTGCGCGTGCCGAACGCTACTTACATCGTCCGCCCGCGAACGGACTCGGTCAGCCGCGAAAAAGTCAAACCAGACACGCAAAAATTCTTCCACAAGCGCGTGAGCTCAATCCGCGAAGGTTTCGCCGCGTTTGAAAATTTCATGGACAAGTTGCCGCTGTTCGACGAACACCCCGATTTTCACTACGGCGTGCTGAATTTGTTCTTCGACCGTTCCATGAATTACGCGAAATACTTAGACAAGATATACCCGAAAAATCCGTTGCACGTCTTGAGCAAATTGGTTGAGCAGGAATTTTCGTCCGACGCCGCGCTAATCGCTCACCTGTTCAACACGGTCAACCTCCAGCGGCTGCGAATCAAGGAGCTTGAGGCGGCGAACTCTTCGACTGCGGAAAAAATCCCGCTCGTCAGCGTCGTTATCCCGATGTTCAATTCGGCGAAGTTTATTCCGCAGACGCTGGAAAGTTTGCTTTACCAGACGATGACGGATTTTGAAGTCGTCGTTGTTGATGACGGCTCCACCGATAACAGCGTTGAGGTCGTCGAAAGTTTTTCCGCACGCTTCGCCCAACGCGTGGGGGGGGGGGTTGTACGTCGTCAAGTTGCCGCATACGGGTATGCCCGGTAACCCGCGCAACGTCGGAATTCAAATGGCGCGCGGAAAATATATCGCCTTCCTCGACAGCGACGACCTGTTTACGAAAACCGCCCTTGAGGAGTTCAGCACGCTTGCCGAAAAATTTCAGGCGGATGTCGTTCGTTTTGATGGATATTTCAAGCTGTGGGACGGCAAAGCCCGTTCCATTGACGCGCCCGAAATGACGGACTTCAACGAGCTGACCAATCCGAAAAATCAAAGCGTGAAGTTGATGCGAAAGGAGCCGCTTGATAAGCCGACACTTGAATCGCCCGACATAGGCGAACGCGTGCAAAATTGGCTACGCCCGTCCGTATTCGGCTTCTGGTCGACGTGGCTGTTCTTTTATCGGCGCGACTTCCTAATCACGAATCAGATACAGTTTCCCACAATGCCGACAGTCGAGGACGCGCCGTTTGCATTCGAGGCGTTGTGCTTGGCGAAAACTTATCTGAACGCAAGCGGCACCGTTTGCATCATACGCCCGCGCAAAGGTTCCATTATGCGCGACGGCGGCATCATCACGTTGGAACAGCAAATTCACAAACGCGGCGGCTTGATTAAAACGGCGTTCAACGAATTTGAGCGCATTATGTCGCGCGTGCCGTATTTCGCGGAACATCCCGACGTTCGTTACGCCGTGCTTGAGTGGGTCGGTGCGCGCAGATTCCCCATCATAAAAAAGCAATACGCCAAAGATCATCCCGTCCACGAACTGAACGAATACATCAAGAAAGAATTTCACCCCGACGACGCGCCGCTTGCCGCGTACATGTTCAACAGCCTGTGTCAAAAACTTTTGCGGATTGACGAGTTGGAAGCCAAGCTTGCCGCGCCAAAATGACTTGAGCAAAAAAATTTTCCCCGTCACGAAATGCGGCGGGGAATTTTTTTATTGCGGTTTGCGCAACATTGTGGTGGACACCAGCAGGATGCAACGTCACGTTGCCGGCGGGATTTTTTTATTGCACAACGTTCAAGCGTGACGTTATAATTGTCGCGCTTAAGGAGGTTTGACGCGTGAAAATCATGCTGACGGCGGGCGAAGCGTCGGGCGACGTGCACGGCGCAGGTCTTGCTCGCGAAATAAAAAAAATTTCACCCGCGACGGAACTTTTCGGACTCGGCGGCAACTTGATGGCGGCGCAAGGCGTGCGGCTCGTGCGAAATTACGCCGATTACAACGTCATGGGCGTCGTCGAGGTTATAAAAAATTTGCGGCGGATATTGAAACTGCTTGACGACTTGACGGAAATAATCTGCGTCGAACGTCCCGATTTGCTCGTGCTGATTGATTATCCCGACTTCAATTGGCGGCTGGCGAAACGTGCGAAACGGCTCGGCGTAAAAATTTTGTCGTACATTCCGCCGAGTGCATGGGCGTGGCGCAAAGGTCGCGCGAAATCCTGCGCGGCAGTCGCGGACGTGTTCATTGCGATATTCCCGTTCGAGTTGCCCGTTTACGAGGCGGCGGGCGCGAAAATTTTTTTCTTGGGCAATCCGCTGGTCGACACCGTCAAGCCGACAATGTCCGTTGCACAGGCGCGGAAATTCTTCGGCGTGGCGGAAGGCGATAGCGTCGTCTTGCTTATGCCGGGCTCGCGTCGACAGGAAATAAAACTTTTGCTCCCGCCAATGTTGGGCGCGGCGAAAATTTTGGCGGCGAATCGGCGCGTGAAATTTTTCCTGCCCGTCGCGGACGGCGTCGACCGCTCCAACCTGCAACGGCAAATTGACGCGGCGAACGTCCCGATAACGTTGACGGATTCTGCGCGGCGATACGACCTTATGCAAATCGCAACGGCGGCAATGGCGACTTCGGGCACCGTCGTTTTGGAGGCGGCGTTGCTGAATTTGCCGTGCGTCGTGTGCTACAAAATGGCTCCGCTGAATTTTTTCATCGGCAAGTTGTTGGTCGACATAAAATTTTTCAGCCTGCCGAACATTTTGGCGGGCGCGGGAATTTTGACGGAACTGTTGCAAGACGCCGTGACGCCCGAAAAAATTTCCGCCGAAGTGTCGAAACTCCTTGACGCAGACAATCGCTCCCGCGTCGTCGAAAAGTTGCAGTCGGCTTGCTCACGGCTCGGAACGTCGGGCGCGGCAACTCGTGTCGCTAAAAAAATTCTGCAAACTGCGAACGATTGCGGCTGTTGAGCGACTGCAAAGCAGACCCATTGGATGCAACGTCACGTTGCCGGCGGCTCGTGTCGCAAAAAAAATCTTGCAGACTGCGGGGAGTGACAACGCTTGATATTTGATTTACAATTATTTGCGAAAGAATCTTTGGGACATCAGACGTCCAATCAACTGCGCAAAGGCATTCGCTCTTTCCAAAAGCGCATTGCCGAACATTTTGCGAAAATTGACAATCCCGAAAAATTTTGTGACGAATGGAGTCAATACGACGACGAACATCGCGAAGGACTTCTTTGGCATTGGCAACACGAAATTCTGACTTTTGAAAGGTCGATACAAAATCGCATTGACGAACTTAAAAAGAGAGGCGAATTACCATGAGCGAACGGCTTACAATGGACTTGGACGAAGTTAAGTACATTATCGGTAGCGTTATGGAGTACGGCTACGAATCAATCGGTCGGGAAAAGAAAAATCCTTGCGAATTCAACGAGGGGCGCAAATTGGCATATTACGAAGTGCTCGATACGATTTACAGCCGATTGCTTGCCTACGAACAGAACCCGAAAGATTTCGGCTACCCCGACGACTGGGAAAAAGCATTCCTCGGCAAATGAAAAATTACACGCGACTTTTAGTCTACATCAAACCGTACCTCGGACGCTTCGGCTTGGCGATAATCTGCATAATCTGCGCGTCGGGCGCGAATCTTTACCTGCCGTGGATTATCAAGGACATGATCGACAAAGTCCTTGCCGAACGCGATATGGCGATGCTCAACTTCATTTCGGTTAGTATCGTCGTCGTGTTCGCGTTCCGCGGAATTTTTTACTACGGGCAATCGTATCTGGTGTCGTATATCGGGCAACGCGTCGTCGTCGACGTGCGCGAAGTTATGTTCCGAAAATTTCAGCGCATGCCGATGGCTTATTTCGACAAACATCAGACGGGCGAAACAATGAGCTACCTGACGAACGACGTCGGGGCAATTCAATCCGCGCTTGTCGACAACCTAATCGAAATGTTCACGGAGGGCGCAATTCTAATCGGCTCAATCGGCATGATGCTTTATCTCGATTGGAAACTGACGCTGCTGACGCTGGTGACGGTGCCGCTTGTCGGGACGGCAATGCGCATTTTCGGCAAGAAAATCAAATCGACGGGCACGGTCATTCAGGAAAAACTTGCGGACATCACGTCGCTGTTGCAGGAAAGTATTTCGTCAATCCGCGTCGTGAAGTCGTTTGTGCGCGAAGGTTACGAGATTGACCGCTTCCGCGTGGAAAACGAGCTCAACTTCAAGGCGACGATGAAAAACGTCCAGCTGACCAGTTTGCTCACTCCGACGGTCGAATTCCTTGCGGCAGTCGCCGTCACGCTGATTGTCTGGTTCGGCGGCTATGAAGTCGTCAACGGCATAATGTCGGCGGGTGCACTCGTCGCCTTCCTGACATACGCCGTCAACCTTGCAAACCCCGTCAAGCGGCTGTCGCGAATCTACGGGCGTCTGCAAAAGGCAATGGCGGCTATCGACAGGATTTTCGCCGTGCTTGATTTGCCCGAAACCGTCAACGATAAGCCGAACGCGATTGACCTGCCGAAGGTCGCGGGCAGTGTCAAAGTTACGGGCGTCACGTTCAGCTACGACGGCGTTCATAACGCGCTTGAAGACGTAAGCTTTACCGTCAAGCCCGGGCAAATGATTGCGTTCGTCGGACCGAGCGGCGCGGGCAAGTCGACAATCGCGAACTTAATCCCGCGCTTTTACGACGTGACGGCGGGCGCGATTGAAATTGACGGGCACGATATCCGCGACGTAACCGTCCATTCCCTGCGCGAACAAATCGGTATCGTGCCGCAGGAAACGTTGCTTTTCTCGACGACGGTAATGGAAAATATTCGCTACGGCAGACTCGACGCAACCGACGACGAAGTCATTGCGGCGGCTAAAGCTGCCAACGCCGACAAATTTATTCGCGAACTGCCCGACGGCTATCAAACGAAAATCGGCGAACGCGGCTTGAATTTGAGCGGCGGGCAACGTCAACGCATGGCTATCGCGCGCGCAATGCTCAAAAATCCGCAGATACTCATTCTCGACGAGGCGACGTCTGCACTCGACACGGAGAGCGAAAAAATCGTTCAAGCCGCCCTTGATGATTTGATGGTCGGGCGGACGAGTTTCGTCATTGCGCACCGCTTGAGCACGATTTTCGCGGCGGATATGATTTTCGTCATCGACAAAGGGCGCGTCTGCGAATCGGGCACGCACAAGGAACTTTTGGAGCTCGGCGGCGTCTACAGCAACCTGTACAATATCCAATTCAGCACGCTGTGAAAAAATTTACCTGTCGGGACACCTGCCGCTGAAAAATTTTCGATTTAATCACGGAGGTGTTTCACATGAAAAAAATTTTCTTGGCGGCGACGTTCTGTTTGCTGATGATTTGTTCGACTGCAAGCGCACAGGACATCTACGCATCGAGCAACAACGGCTACGATTATTACGTCGTGTCGGAAAGCGTCAATGAAAGAGAATACAAACACAACGAAAACGGCAAAACTTATAACGTCTGCGAGGTGACGTGCAACGTCAAATTGCTTCGCGGCAACAAGTTGCTTGAGATTCAAGCGTGGAAGTTCGTATCGATAAATCATCGCACGTGGCAATACAGTATCAACGGACAGAAAGCCGGCGGATTCTATAATTCTAAGTCTCTTTACGCCATGAAAATTTTGGAGACCACGGGTCGTTGGCATTAAAAATTTTTAACTGCTCCAAATGACGGCGACAACTCAAATCGTCCGACGCCACAGTAACGCCATTCGCACAAAGTTTTTGTTGACAGATTAACAGCCGTATGATATTATGCGCCCTGTTATGGACGTAAGCGTTCGTAACGTGAGCCGCGGGGTGGAGCAGTCGGTAGCTCGTCGGGCTCATAACCCGAAGGTCATAGGTTCAAGTCCTATCCCCGCAACCAATGCTGATGTAGCTCAGTCGGCAGAGCGTATCCTTGGTAAGGATAAGGTCACCGGTTCAATCCCGGTCATCAGCTCCAGGCGGCATAGCTCAGTTGGCTAGAGCAAGCGGTTCATACCCGCTGTGTCCGCGGTTCAAATCCGTGTGCCGCCACCACTTGAGATATCATGCCCCTGCAAGGGGGCTTATTTAATTAAACGACAGGAGGTTACGCCATGAGGACGAATATCACCTTGTCCTGCACCGTATGCAAAAATCGCAACTACAGGACCAACAAAAACAAAAAAAATACGCCCGACCGCATCGAGCTGAAAAAGTACTGCAAATTCTGCAAGAAACACACTCCCCACAAGGAAACCAAATAATTTCGGCGGGAGCGTGATGATATTGTCGGGGCAAAAAGACGATAAAAAAGGCGTTTTCCAATTTATCCGCGAAGTGCGCACCGAACTCAACAAAGTTTCGTGGCCGACCAACAAAGAACTCGTCTCGTATACGGGCGTCGTCGGGCTGGCGGTCATGATTGTTTGCGCACTCATTTGGGTTTGCGACACCGCCTTTGCCAAGCTGTTCCGCCTCATCCTCGGTTGAAAGGAGCAGTCGCAATGGAAAAAAAACTTGTCGAATCCGAACGCATTTCCGACCGCGCGTGGTATGTCGTCCATACTTTTTCCGGCTACGAAAAGCGCGTCAAAGATACGCTTGAAGCCAAAATCGCCGCGCAGAATCTCCAAGACGTTATTTTTGATGTGATTGTGCCGATGCGTGCCGAATCCGAATTCAAGGACGGCAGACGGCGCATTGTGCAGAAAAAAGTTTTCCCGGGCTACGTGCTTGTCGATATGATTGTCAACAACAACTCGTGGTACGTCGTGCGCAACACTCAAGGCGTCACGGGCTTTGTCGGCTCCGAAAAGGATCCGATTCCGCTAAGTGAGGAAGAGGCTTACCGCATTTTGACGGAACTCGTGGACGGTCGCGCCGACGACGATACGCTCGGCTTCAAACCCAACGACAACGTCCGAATCATTGACGGCATTTTTGAAAATCGGCTTGCGGTTATCAAAAGCATCGACGCCGAAAAACAACGTCTCAAAGTTCTGGTTGAAGATGTGCCCGTCGATTTGGATGTCAGCCAAGTCGAAAAAATTTAGTCACCGCTGAAAGGAGGTGTTCACATGGCAAAGAAAGTTACCAAGGTCGTCAAGTTGCAAGTCCCCGGCGGCAAAGCTACACCCGCGCCGCCCGTAGGTCCCGCGCTCGGTCAGGCGGGCGTCAACATTATGGCGTTCGTCAAGGAGTTCAACGACCGCACGGCTCAACAGGCAGGCTTGATTATCCCCGTCGAAATTTCCGTTTACGAGGATCGCTCCTTCACGTTCATTACCAAAACTCCGCCGGCGGCAGTCCTGCTCAAAAAAGCTGCGGGTATCGAAAAAGCTTCCGGCGAGCCGAACAAAAACAAAGTCGCCAAACTTCCCCGCGCCAAAGCCGTCGAGATTGCCGAACTCAAAATGAAAGACCTCAACGCCGCGTCGCTTGAGGCGGCAACGCGCATGATTGAAGGCACCGCACGCAGTATGGGTATCGAAATTGTCGCGTAATTGCACAGACGCGGGAGAGTTAATCGTTTGCACCGCGAGGAGGAAATTTTAATGGCAAAGCAAAGCAAAAGATTCCGTGAGGCTCAATCGCTCATTGAGGCGGGCAAATTCTACACCGCCGACGAAGCTGTTGCCCTTGTCAAAAAGACTGCAACCGCCAAATTCGACGAGACCATTGAACTTCACGTCAGACTTGGCGTCGACCCGAAATACGCCGACCAGCAAGTTCGCGGCGCGATTGTCCTGCCCAACGGTATCGGCAAGACTAAACGCGTCCTTGCCTTCGCGACGGGCGAAAAAGCTCAAGAGGCTCAAGCGGCGGGCGCAGATTACGTCGGCTCGGATGATCTTGTCGCGAAAATTCAAGGCGGCTGGTTTGACTTCGATGTTGCCGTCGCGACGCCCGACATGATGCGCATTATCGGTCGTCTCGGTAAGTTGCTCGGTCCGCGCGGACTCATGCCAAACCCGAAACTCGGCACCGTCACGCCCGACATTGCAAAGGCTATCGGTGAGCAAAAAGCCGGTAAAGTCGAATACCGCACCGATAAGCAGGGCAACATTCACTGCCCGATTGGCAAGAAGTCTTTCGACGACGACAAGCTCAAGGAAAATTATCAAACGCTTGTCGATACGTTGATTCGCGTCAAACCTGCGGCGGCTAAGGGACAATACATCCGCTCCATTACGTTGGCGGCGGCAATGGGTCCCGGCGTCCCGATTCAAATCTAAACCAACTGAATATCCATGACCGCAGAAGGCAAGTTCGGCACGCCGATTAAAGTGCTTGCTTAGGTCGAACGCAACTTTGCAATTAAAAGTTCCTTCGGTCTGCGCGGTCGAAGGATTTTTTCATTACGTTCAGGGAGGTGAAATTTTTATGGCAGTTACCAGTAAAGTTACGCCCAAAAAAGAAGCAGTCGTCGCCGAAATTCAAGGCTGGCTCACGTCGTCCAAAGGCGTCGTTTTGACACGCTACGACAAGCTCAACGTCGCGACCGATACGCAACTGCGCCGTGAACTCCGTGCGGCGGGCGTGCAATACAAAGTCGTCAAAAACACCATGCTCCGCATTGCCGCTAAACAGGCGGGCATCGTCGGACTTGATGAGCACCTTGAAGGCACCACGGCTATGGCGTTCTCCGCGGACGCCGTCGCTCCGGCTAAAGTCCTTTGCGACTTCATGAAGAAAAACAAACTCGAAGACGCAGGCATCCTCACGATTAAAGTCGGCATGGTCGAAGGCAAAGTTATCGACGCCAAAGGTGTCAAAGCTCTGGCGAATTTGCCGAGCCGCGAAGAACTCGTTGCCAAACTCCTTGGCAGCATGAACGCTCCGATTGCCAACTGCGTCGGCGTCCTGTCTGCGGTCATTCGCAATTTCGTCGGCGTTGTCGACGCTATCCGCGAGAAGAAGGAAAATTCGGCGGCTTAATCCGCGCAAAGTTTTTGTTTTGAAATTGGAGGCTGAAATACCATGACTAAAGAAGAACTCATTCAAGCGATTGAAAATATGACGGTGCTCGAACTTAGCGAACTCGTCAAAGCGTTGGAAGAACGTTTCGGCGTCAGCGCGGCGGCACCCGTTGCGGTTGCGGCGGCGGCAGCTCCTGCTGAAGCGGCTCCCGAAGAAGAACAAACCGAATTCGACGTTATCCTTGCGGCTATCGGCGACAAGAAAATCAACGTCATCAAAGTCGTCCGCGAAGTTACGGGTCTCGGCTTGAAAGAGGCTAAAGCTCTCGTCGACGGCGCGCCCGGTCCCGTCAAAGAAAAAATCTCCAAAGCTGACGCTGAAGCTCTCAAAACCAAACTCGAAGAAGCAGGCGCGACCGTCGAAATTAAATAAGCAAGCGTATGTAAATCACTATAAACCCTTGTCCGAAATTTCGGGCGGGGGAATTTTTTTTTGCGGAGGTTTGAACACCGTGGATAAAAATTTTTCGGCTCATTCGGACGGCAGAGTTCGTCGCGCTTACGATATTGCGTCGGCGGCGCATCGCGGGCAGGTCGACAAATCGGGCGTCGCTTACATAAATCACCCGCTGACGGTTGCCGCGAACGTCGGGGAAAATATTTCTGCCGTGATTGTCGCGTTGCTCCATGATGTGGCGGAAGATACGTCGCTTACCGTTGACGACCTGCGGCAAAAAATTCCGCTCACCGACGCCGAAGTTCGCGCCCTTGAACTTTTGACGCACGATGAAAAAATTTCTTACGCCGAATACATTGCGCGAATCAAGGCGGACGATTTGGCACGCGCCGTAAAGCTTGCTGACCTGCGCCACAATTCCGACCTGTCGCGCATAAAAAATCCCGCGCCGAATGATTTTGCCCGCGTCGAAAAATATTCGGCGGCTCTGAAAATTTTGACGGCTTGACGACTCGCTGACCTGCGGCAAAAAATTCCGCTCACCGACGCCGAAACTCGCGCCCTTGAACTTTTGACTCACGACGAAAAAATTTCTTACGCCGAATACATTGCGCGAATCAAGGCGAACGATTTGGCACGCGCCGTAAAGCTTGCCGACCTGCGCCACAACTCCGACCTGTCGCGCATAAAAAATCCCGCACCGAATGATTTTTCCCGCGTCGAAAAATATTCGGCGGCTTTGAAAATTTTGGAGGCTTGACGACTGAATCATCGCGCAAAAAAAATTCCCCGCCGCTCATTTCGAGTGACAGGGAATTTTTTTTATCGGGCGACGAAAAATTTTCCGCCGCAAGAAATTTATCAGAGGTGCGGACCTGCGGCGACGAGAGCTTTGCCCGCTGCGTTGTATTCGTATTTCTTGAAGTTCTTGATGAAACGTCCCGCCAAATCTTCGGCGCGGCGATCCCATTCGGTCGGGTCGGCGTAGGTGTTGCGCGGGTCGAGAATTTCGGTCGCGACGCCTTCAAGGACGGTCGGGACTTCAAGGTCAAATATGGCGATTTTTTTGGTCGGAGCGTTTTTGATTGCGCCGCCGAGGATTGCGTCGATGATGCCGCGAGTGTCTTTAATGGAGATGCGTTTACCGGTGCCGTTCCAGCCCGTGTTGACGAGGTAAGCTTTCGCGCCGCTCTTTTCCATGCGTTTGACGAGTTCTTCGGCGTATTTGGTCGGGTGCAGTTCAAGGAACGCTTGACCGAAGCACGCGCTGAAAGTCGGAGTCGGCTCGGTGATACCGCGTTCGGTGCCCGCGAGCTTTGCCGTGAAGCCGCTCAAGAAATAATATTTGCACTGTTCGCTTGTGAGGATTGACACGGGCGGCAATACGCCGAATGCGTCCGCGCTAAGGAAAATTACTGACTGCGCGGCGGGACCGTGGCTGTCGGGGCGAACGATATTTTTGATGTGGTAAATCGGGTAGCTGACGCGCGTATTTTCCGTGACGGATTTGTCGGCGAAGTCAATCTTGCCGTTTTCGTCGACGGTGACGTTTTCAAGCAGTGCGTCGCGGCGAATTGCGCCGTAAATGTCGGGCTCGGCAACGGGGTCAAGATTGATGACTTTTGCATAGCAGCCGCCCTCAAAGTTGAAGACGCCCGTATCGTCCCAGCCGTGCTCGTCGTCGCCGATAAGCAGGCGTTTCGGGTCGGTCGAGAGCGTCGTTTTGCCCGTGCCGCTGAGTCCGAAAAATATCGCGGTGTTTTCGCCGTTCATGTCGGTGTTCGCGGAGCAGTGCATTGCGGCGATGCCTTTAATTGGCAGAAAATAATTCATAATCGAAAAAATTCCTTTTTTCATCTCCCCTCCGTACCAAGTGTTAATGATGACCGCTTCCTTGTCGGTGACGTTGAAGACGACTGCCGTATCCGAACGAAGACCGAGTTCCTTGTAGTTGGTGACTTTGGCTTTGGACGCGTTGAAGACGACGAAATCGGGCTCTTGATCGAATTCCGCTTGATTCTTCGGGCGAATGAACATGTTGGTGACGAAGTGCGCCTGCCATGCAACTTCAAGCAAGAAGCGAACTTTAAGTCGAGTATCTTTGTGCGTGCCGCAGAATCCGTCGACGACGAAGAGGCGTTTGCCGCTAAGCTCATCGACAGCGATTTGCTTGAGAGCCTTCCACGTTTCGACAGGGCACTTTTTGTTGTCGTTCGGGAACTCCGGAGTCGTCCACCAAACTTCGCCGGGCGCGCCTTCCTTGGTCGTGTCGTCGTAAACAAAATATTTGTCTTTGGGCGAGCGTCCGGTGTAAATGCCCGTCATGACGTTCACGGCACCGAGCTCCGTTTCAACGCCTTTGTCGAAGCCCGTGAGGTCGGGACGGGTTTCCTCGTTGAATAAAATTTCGTAAGTCGGGTTGTAGAGGACTTCTTGCACGTTTTTGATGCCGTACTTGCTGAGATCCATCATTGGCATAATATCTACCTCCGTAAAACTCTGTGATTAAATGCTTAGGCGATAATAAACTTTCGCGCCGTGATTGTCAATTAAAAAGCCCGCGCAGACTTTCACACGGGCAAAAAAAATTTGATTCGCGTCCGATTATGTGCTAAAGTGTATCTATCCGAATCCACAATGCACACCGATACGTGAATCAAAAACGATTTCGATTTATTCTAAGCTTTCGGGCGTGCAATGTCAAATCAAAAAGGAGAGCGATTTATTATGACAATCGACGAGGCGAAGAAAATTCTGTTGGCAGCAAATCTCAGTCCAACCGAACGAAATGCGTTGTACGTTTTGCTGGAAGAAATTGGTTACGGCGACTTGCCCGATGAAATTTGGCGCGATGTTGTCGGCTATGAAGGCTACTACAAAGTCAGCAACTTCGGCAGAGTTAAAAGTTTTCACAAGGGCAAATCAAAAATCCTTAAGTTCGGTGTCAGTCCCTTCGGTTACTTGCGTGTTGTTCTTTGCAAGGATTTTAAAAAGAAAAATCGTCCCATTCACATACTTGTTGCGCAAGCGTTCATCCCGAATCCCGACAACAAGCGGCAAATCAATCATATAGACGGCGATAAAACCAACAATCACGTCTCGAATCTGGAGTGGGCAACTCCCGCCGAAAATATTCATCACGCTTTTGCAATGGGTCTGCGTAAAAGCGGATATGAACATTTCAGAGCAAAGTTTACTCCCGAACAAGTCCGCGAAATTCGTCGCGATTGCGTGCCGGGCGACCCCGAACGTGGCTTTAAACCATTAGCAAAAAAATTTAATGTGACGCCCAGAATTATCAGTGACGCTTATTACTGCAAATCTTATCAGAACGTTGATTGAGCGTGCGTTTGCAAAGCTGCGCGGGGCGGTGTATGATTGACGCGAGGTGATAAAAATGTGTTTGGCATATCCCGCGAAAGTTTTGGCGATAAACGGCGACTTGGCGACGGTGGAGCGTGCGGGCGTGAAGCGTGCGGCAAGCTTGATGCTGTTGCCCGAAGCAAAGGTCGGCGACTTCGTGCTGATACATGCGGGCTTTGCAATGCAAGTCGTCGACGAGCGCGAAGTTCAAATCCGCGACGCGCTTGTTGCCGAAATGAACGGAGCACCGCGCACCGTCGAACGTCTAAATTAGTATACGTCAAAGAAAGCTATATTGCTTGAGACCGCCCATGGATGGGCGGCTGTCTTTTCTTTGGGCGAACGCGAACTGGTGAGCGTGAGGTTTTCTTTTGGACAAGCAAAAGAAAAGTAGTTCACACATACAAAATTATTTCAACGCTTGAACCGGCGCAACGTCGAGCTAACGAAAATTTTTCGGCTTAAAGGAATTATCGCCCGCCACGCCGAATAAACACGCAAACACATTCGGCAAGAGCGGAAGGAGTTGTTTGTCATGGCAACATTCAACATCAGAGGCAAAAACATCGAAATCAGTCAACCGTTGCGCGAGTACGTCGAAAAGCGCGTCGGCAAAATCACGAAGTACTTCGACAACATGGACGAAATTTCCGTCCTGCTTTCGGTCGAAAAGGAACGCCAAATCGTCGAGGTCACGGCGGAAGTCGGACGCGGCGGGCTCATCCTTCGCGGACAAGAATCAACGGGCGATATGTACACGTCAATCGATCTGGTCGTCGAAAAACTCGAACGTCAAATTCACAAGCAGAAAACCAAACTTGAACGTCGTTTCCGCAACGGCGGTATGCGTGCCGAGGCTTTCGCCGACGCAAAAATTTCTGTCGACCACGAGGACGAGGGCGAATACCCAATCGTCAAGACCAAACATTTCGTCGTAAAGCCCATGGACGTGCAAGAAGCCATCATGCAGATGAATTTGCTCAATCACAATTTCTTCGTCTTCCGCGACGCGCAAACCGAACAAATCTGCGTCGTCTACAAACGCACTGCCGGTGCTTACGGTCTTTTGGAGTTCGACGGCTGAACTGCCTGACGCGCCGCTAAAGCCCGCCAAGCATTTGTTGTTGACGGTTGACAAGTTGCGTGCTAAAATACGCGGGCAATCAACTTTTCAAGTATCAAGCGGAGGGAGGGATATTGAATGGCCAATGAAGTCAAAGTTGGGAAAAACGAATCCATAGACAGTGCTCTCCGCCGCTTTAAGCGTACCTGTCAAAAGGCGGGCACGCTCGCCGAAGTTCGCAAGCGTGAACATTACGAAAAGCCGAGCGTACGCCGCAAGAAAAAATCAGAGGCGGCTCGCAAGCGGAAGTATCGTTAATCCTTATCGACAATAAAAAAGGCCGCTGTCTTCCTTGCGGATTGACGGCGGTTTTTTTCATGAAAAAGGAATTTTTTCTAATCTGCGTTTAACAATCATAATTGATAATGGGCGTTGATTGATAAAAGAAAGGAGCTTTGCATGCAATATGCCTCAAAATAAAGCTGCGCCGCCCCCCGACAGAACAGGGATAGTTTCGCTGATAAAAGTCCTGCAACATTTCGGAGTAAAAAATTTGCAGGAAATCTACGAAAAAAATCCCGAAACCGATAACCAGCTTGATTGGAAAAAACTACAAAAGCTGGCGAAAAAATACAACATCAACACTACGGTGATTCGCCCGACGGTTGACGAAATGCGCGAGATTGAATATCCCGCTATAGCCAAAATGAATGACGGCGGTTATATCGCAATCGGCAGCATGAACGACGAAGTTATTTTGGCAATCGACCCGCGAGAAAATAAGCCTAAAGCTATTCCCATTAAAGAATTTTTGGAGAGCTGGTCGAGTGAACTTTTAATTTTCTCGGCGTCGCTCAGCTGGACTTACATCAAAAAACAATACAACCTCGACTGGTTCTTGAGAGTTATCAAGCGTTACAAAAAGCCGCTCATAGAAATTTTGATAGCGTCGTTATTTATTCAAGTTATGGGAATCGTCTTCCCGCTCATAACGCAGGTCATTATCGATAAAGTTATCGGCAATAATGGCTTGTCGACGCTAACTGTTATCGGCTATAGCATGGTTTTGTTCTTCGCAATGCAGGCTATGCTGACCGGCTTAAAAACTTACATCCTAAACCACACAACAAATAAACTCGACGCAATTTTAGGCACAAGATTATTCCGGCATCTGATTTCCCTGCCGCTACCTTACTACGAAAATCGGCGCGTCGGTGAAGTGCTAATGCGTGTCGACATGCTCAGCCGTGTTCGCGAATTCTTTACGGGCTCCGGCCTAATGTCGGTGCTTGACGCTCTCTTCTCGATTGTGTTTGTCGCGTTCATGTTCTGGTATTCGGTGCCGCTAACTTTAATCGCGCTTATAACAGTTCCGCTCTATCTGGTTCAGCTTTGGGCTATGCCGATTATAAGAGCTAAACTCAGCGGTCTTTGGCGCACAAGGGTTGCCTGTCAATCTTTCCAAGTCGAATCTATCACAAATATTGAGACAGTCAAAGCCTTAGCGGTTGAACCCCAATTCGTCAACAAATGGGAAAATCTCATAGCGCGTTATATTCGTGCAACTTTTGAAATGTCAAAGTTCCGGCTGTTTATCCAAACTTTTAGAGCAATAGTAGAAGCGTCAATAACTATGGCAATCCTTTGGTATGGCGGCCACATGGTCATGAATGGTGAATTCACACTCGGCCAGCTAATCGCATTCCAGATGATTTCCCGTCAAGCGCTCGGCCCCTTGTCGAACCTCTTGATGATGTGGTGGCACATTTACATGTTCCGGTTTGCGCTCGGACTTATCGGCGACATTTTGAATACGCCAATGGAACCGATTATTCAGGAAATGGGCAAGCGCGGTCAAGAAAGAATCGACGGTGCAATTACAATTAGCGGCGTCAATTTCCGATACCGCGTCGACTTGCCGCTTGTCTTGAAGAATATAAATCTGCAAGTCTTGCCCGGACAAAAAATCGGTATAGTTGGGCGGTCGGGCTCTGGTAAG
>JADEZP010000021.1 GCA_015206805.1 Quinella sp. 1Q7
CGAGTTGGTGCGTAGATATGTAATAGAAAGTTGCGTTCCCCTAAGATTTTAAGCAGGATGGGAGCAATGGCGGCGGCAACCATTATTCTTGCGACGGGCGATTTTTTGGCTAATTCGTAAGCTTTTTGAGCTTGAGGTTGCGTCGGAGTTTCGATGGGAGTTTGTGCCGTCAACTGCACTTGCGGAGCTTGAGGTTGCGTCGGCACTTCGACGGGTGCTTGAGCCGTCAACTGAACTTGCGGAGCTTGAGGTTGCGTCGAGACTTCCACGGGTGCTTGAGCTTGCGACGATATGTCAAGCTGTCGCCACGTCCTGCCGCCGAGCATGTTGAGCATCGACTGCGCGTTGCCGTTCGACTGCGGAAGGAGCGTCATCAAATTTGGCGCGACGGACTGCACCGCGTCGGTTGTCGGCGGCGCGACGACGGGTTTTGTCGCGAGCAGTGTTTCAGCGTTCGTGCCGAGTAAGTAAGCCATGTTGTTCGCCGCGAAAAAATTTTCGGGCGGTTGCGCGTCGACGGGTTCGGATGTTTCGTCGCGGGCAGTTGAAGGCTTCTTGCTCAAAAAAATATCCGCAGGTTTAGTCTCCTCCTTTGCGGGCGGTCGCGAATCGTTGGGCGTCGCGGTCTCGTCCTGCGAAGGTGCATCCTGCGGAGTGGTGCTCATTCCTTGAGCGGGTGTTTCCGGTTCCGAATCGTTTTGTACGGCGGTCATTGCGTCGCCGACCGTTTGCTTGAGTTCGTCGAGTTTCGCGTTGACTTGGTCGAGCGTCGAGCTGAATTTTCTTGCGGCAAATCGTGCCGGCGGTTTATATCGCGGCTGCGTGCTCTGCGAAGTCGTTCGCGGCGACGACACCGGTTGATTCGGAGCTATCGACATGATGTTTGGTGTATTGTTTGCCATTTTTCGCCTCACCTCTCTCGGAAAGTGTATCGAAAAAATTTTCGGCGCGGTTAAATAAATTCGGCGGTGCGTTCCATGCTTCGCGTCAGTCGTCGCCAATCAACGTGTCGAAAAAGTTCGGGTACGAAATTTTTACGCAGGCTTCGTCGTCGAGCGCAACACCTTCAGCCGCCGCGCCGAAGATTGCCAACGACATCGCCATACGGTGGTCGGCGTGAGTGGTGCACTTCGCGAAAAATTTTTCTCGTCCGCCGCGAATAATCAGCGTGTCGTCCGTCGCGCTGAAAGTTTCGGGCGACAACTTGTTGAACTCGTCGACAATCGCCGCAAGTCGGTCGCTCTCCTTGACGCGCAATTCGCCAACATCGCGTATAATCGTCGTGCCCTCGGCGAAGGCGGCGGCAACTGCAAGCGCGGGCACCTCGTCAATCAGTCGCGGAATAATTTCGCCGCCGAACTCAACGCCGAGCAATTTCGAGCTGACGACGTGCAAATCGGCAGAACGTTCACCGCCCGAAGTCCGCACGTTGCGAAGTTCAATTTTCGCGCCCATCAAGTTCAGCACGTCCAAAATCCCCGTGCGCGTCTCATTGACGCCGACATTGCGAATCGTCACGTCCGAGCCGCCTTTAATCGTCGCGAGCACGAGCCAATACGCCGCCGAAGAAATATCGCCGGGCACGGAAATTTTTTCGGGCGCGGTGAGTTTGTCGGCGGGGAAAATTTTTATGGCGTTGCCCGAACGTTCAAGCCGCGCTCCGAATGCCGCAAGCATCCGTTCCGTATGGTCACGACTTGGCGCGGGCTCAATGACGGTCGTCGGCGATTGAGCGTACAGCCCTGCCAAAAGTATCGCCGATTTGACTTGCGCGCTTGCGACGGGCATTGCGTAAGTTATGCCGCGCAGTGAGTTTGCAACGGGCAGGACGGTTATCGGCAGGTTGCGATTGGCGTTGCGCCCGACGATTGACGCGCCCGCCTCGACGAGCGGCTTAATCACACGCGCCATCGGTCGCCCGCGCAGGGAGCTGTCGCCCGTGAACGTCGTCAAAAATTTTTGCGGCGCACACAATCCGAGGAGCAGTCGCAATGTCGTGCCGGAGTTGCCCGCGTCCAAAATGTCGGCAGGTTCGCGCAAGCCGCGCAGTCCGCGTCCCGTGACCAAAATTTTTTCAGCCGACTGCTCAATTTGTGCGCCGAGCAATTTCATGCAGTTGACGGTCGACAGGCAATCCGCGCCCGCCAAAAAATTCGTGACTTCCACGGGCGTTTCGCACAGACTCGACAAAATCACGCTGCGGTGCGAAATCGATTTGTCGCCGGGAATTTGGAGTTCGCCGCGAAAACTTTGCGGCAACGGTAAAATTTTTTTCATAAAACATTCTCCCAACAGATTGACAACAACGCGTGTATGTGATAAATTTCCCGCAATTAACAGGATGGAAACTCGATGTCGTCGCGCCAAGTCACGGCATATTTTTTTCACAAAGTGCGCGAAATATATCACACGCCCGAAAAATCTTCAACCGCACAATGCAACGGGCGGCGCGAAAAATTTTTCGGTGCATATTTTTTTCAGCCGGCAGGTTTTTTTTTTCACATGTAGAAAGTTTAACGTACACCAGCTTAAGAAATTTTTTTGAAACGATGGAGGAGGTGGCAACATCGGAGGTTGAAACATTTTTGTCTCGCTGTTGCCCGCCAAAATCATCGGCAGCGAAAAAACCCAACACACCGCGATAAATCTTCGGCAGGCGGAAAAATTTCTTGACGCTTGTAGAAAAAATTTCTTTCGGTGTTATAATTGCGGGCACGAAAATTTTGATCTGTTATATAAAGTCGGAGGTGTCTTTCATGGCTGAACGTGAAATAAAATATCGCGGCTTAAAAACTTTTCAAATATTCAGCGGCGAAGAAAAAAGCGTTTGGATCTACGGTTTCTATCTTAAGCGCGGGACATACGGCGATCCCGGTCCGCAGGCGCACATTTTCGTTTACGAGAACGGTTACGAAGGCTACCGCGTGGACTCGAAGACAATCGGTCAGTTCACGGGTCTTGTCGACAGCACGGGCAAAGAAATCTACGAAGACGACATTATCTCCCTCGAAGACGGGCAAATCGGCGTCGTGACTTTTCACGGCGGGTGCTTCATGCTCGAATACGGCGACGAAATGAGACAAACGCTTTACGATACGCAGAATTGGAACATGACAATTTTGGGCAACCGCTTTGAGAATCCGGAATTGCTCGTCAAAAGTACCATTCCAAAAAAAAACGAACAGGACGTTCAAGAACTCGAAACGCAAAATTATTACTCGGAGCTTACGGCAAGGAAGTGAGTCGCATGTTAAAGAAACTTTCGGCAGCGGCACTGCTTGCGACCTTCCTGCTGTATGGCGGCGCGGCTCAAGCTTACGACCTGCCGAAACTCAAACCCGACAAGAAAGTCGCGGACACTGCTCAACCGAAAAAAGGCTCCGTGCTCAAAAGCGATTGGTCAGCGGCGGAGCTTATGGAACAGCGGCTTAGGGCACGCTTGGCGGACGGCGCACAACTTTCGCCCGACGATCCTTTGCGGGCGGCGTCCGACCCCAATTACGTGTTTGTCGCCTTCCGAAACGACGCGCCCTATTTTCTGGACAAATACTCAATCAAAATTCGCAAGAATACGGACGGCGCGCAGGTCTGGGAGCAAAAGATTTTCCCCATTACGAAGAAATTTTCACCGCAAAACACCAAGGCAACGCATCAAACGTTTTGCTTGACGGACGGGAAGTTTTACAACTCGACTCAAGCAAAAGACGCGCTGTCGGATTTGGCGGACGAGGCGGACAGAAAATTCTTGGCGGAGTGTTTCAAAGTCGGCTACTACTTCGCCTTCGGACGGATTGCTCAAGGAAACTAGTCAACAAATTAAAAACGTCGGCAAGAAATTGTCGGCGATTTTTTTTGCGTATGTGGAGCTTCGGCTCACGTCACGTTGCAAAAAAAATTCCCGCCGCGAATTCGCAACGGGATAAATTTTATTGCGCGGTGCAGATTGTCAAGGCTCTTCGTCGGGCACGGGAACTTCGACAAGCCGTTTAATCCTGCCGACCGCAATGTTGCCCATGCCGACTTCGTTCAGGTAATCCGCCAAAATTTCGTCGCACGTGCCGAGTTCGCCGACAATCTTCAAGCCCGTCAGCATGGTGTAATTGTCGCCGCCCGCCGTCAGAAAATCGATAAGCGCGATTGTGTAAGTCTTGTTGTCGTCGAGTGGTTGACCGTTGACAAAAATTTCACCGACGCGATTTTTGGCGGGCTTTGACGGGTCGTAACTGAACGTGACGCCGCTCACGTCAAGGAAGCCGCCGAATGACGCGGGATAAAATTCAACGGAATGTTCGAGCATTTCGCGGATTGTCGCGCCCTTAATTTCGGCGACGCGCAACGTATTGCCGAACGGGAAAATCGCCACCGTGTCGCGCTTACAAACGTCGCCTTCGGGCAAATCGGCACGAAGTGCGCCGCCATTGATAATGGCAATATCAGACTTCGCCGCCCAACGGAATGCGTCCGTCGCGAGGTTGCCCAATTCGGATTCGTTGCGGCGCACAAGCAGGCGTTCGCCGGAAATTTCCCTGTCGCTGTGAGTCACGACCTCATCAAGGAGTTTGTCGGCTTTAGCGTGGGCGTCGGCAAGGAGCGTCAAAATTTTTTTGTCGGGCGTCTGGGCAACGGCTTTGACGTCGTCGGAGTCGAGGAGTTCGGCGCGTTTGGAAACGACCTTGTGATTGTCAACGTCAATCGTCGCGCGACCGAGGAAATGCCCGTAGCTGCCCGTTTGGACAATCAGCGTGTCGTTGACCCGCAAACCTTCAGCAAGCGCGGTATGGCTGTGCCCGTCGACAATCAAATCAATACCGTCAGTTTCGCGGGCAAGGCGTTCGCTTGTGAATTCGGAGCTTGCGTCAAGTCCCATGTGCACAACGGCAATCAGCACGTCGCATTTCGGGCGCAACGTCGCAATCATTTCCTTGGCGCACTCCACGGGATTGAAGAAGGCGACTTCCGTCACGTTCGTGGGATTGGTCTTGTAAGCGGTTTCGGGCGTCGACAGTCCGAACACGCCGACTTTGATGCCGTTGAGCTTGAAAATTTTGTACGGCTTGAAGACGAGCTTGCCGTTACTCCTGCGAATGACATTTGCGTCGAGCACGGGGAACTTGAGCTTTTTGGCAAGCCGTTCAAGTTGCTCCGAGCCGTAATTAAAATCGTGGTTGCCCGCCGTCATTGCGTCGAGACCTGCGGCGTTGAGCATCGGCACAAGATTTTCGCCGCGACTGACCGTAATCAGCGGCATACCGTGGAAAGTGTCGCCGGCGTCGAGCCAAAGCGTCGCGGGATTCTGCGCTTTGATCGCCTTGACAGCCGCCGCCATTTCCGCCAGCCCGATACTTTGTCCGCTGTCGTCAGTGTTCTGAATTCGGGCGTGCATGTCGTTCGTATGGAAAATTATCAGCTCCGCCGCCGAACAGACTGCCGCGCCGAATACAAACACGCTGACGACGAGCAATGCGCCGAAAATTTTTCGTAAGCGATTCAACGTAAGGGCACCTCTTAAATCTTAACGTAACTTGCACCGAGCTCAAGAATTCGTATCGCGAACGCCTCAAGCACCTGTGCGAAGTCCGCCGCCGTTCCGTCGAAGTCAACGTCGAGTTCCAAGCTTGAAGTCATCTTGCGGGCGAAAGCGTCGTTCACGCCCGACAGCTCCCGAATTTGTTCGCGAACAGCCGTCAGTGTGCCGCCGAGCCGTTCAAATGTCGCGGGCGTTATCAACAGCGTAAGGTGGCGTTCGACCTGCGCGGCATTTTTGAGCGCGACAAAGGACAGCTCACCCGCCGCACGTCGTCCCGCAAGCTTGAGCGCGTCGTCGCCGCTCATGAAGTCGCCGCCGCCCGTCGACGTGCCCGCAAAAATTATTTCGCCCGTGTTGAGCTCAATCAGCCGACTTGAAATGTTGACGTCACCTTGCGCCGTGAAGCCGACCTCCGCGACGACAAGGCAGTCCGCGTGAAAATCGTCGGCAAGCGTCCTGCAAAGTGCGGCGTCACCTGCGGCGGAATTGATTCGTTGGCGGACGGCACGATTGACTTGCGCAATGTCAACCGTGCGCGTGAAGCCCTGCCGATTGAGCGCGGAAATAATTTCGTTTTCGACAGCCGCATAACGCCGACCGCTTGAATCGAAGGCGACAACTGCCACGCGCGGATTATCGGCGTTGAAGTCGACGAGAGCCCTTTTGTCGCGTTCAGTGAGCCGCGCAGAAATTTTCGCGTCGTCAATGTCGGCGACAATCTCCGCGACGTAAATTCCGTTGACCACGCGGCACGAGACGACCTCCCAACGATTGATGAGCCCCGCGCTGTCGACGGCAATTTTATCGGCGACGACCATTGAATTTCGGACGCGGGTTTTCGATTGGACGGTTGCTCCGAGTTTTTGCTCAATGGCGGTGCGCATTGCGTCGTGAATGGCGTTGCGTTCGGTATTGCCGCGACCGACTGCATGAACGGTTTCCGCCGAACATGTCCCGAAATTCATCAGCGCGAACAAACTCATCGCCGCGATAAATTTTTTCATGCGCGAGCCCTCCGCTCCGAAACTATCTGCCGTGTTTGGCGAGGCGTTGCAAATATTTTCCGTAGTCGTTCTTGAGCAACGGTTGCGCCAACGTCAACAGCTGGTCCGCGTCAATGTAGCCCATGCGGAAGGCGATTTCCTCAATGCAGGAAATTTTCAAGCCTTGCCGCGTCTGAATGGTGTGGACGAAACTTCCCGCCTGCAACAGCGATTCGTGCGTGCCCGTATCGAGCCAAGCATAACCGCGCCGCATTTTTTCGACACGCAACGTCCCGCGCTCAAGATAAATTTTGTTCACGTCGGTAATTTCGAGTTCACCGCGTGCCGACGGCTTAATCGACTTCGCGACGCCGACAATGTCGCTGTCGTAAAAATAAAGCCCCGTCACGGCGTAATTCGAGCGCGGCTCCTTAGGTTTCTCCTCAAGACTGACGGCTTGCCCCGTTTCGCGATTGAATTCGACAACGCCGTAATTCTGCGGATCGTTGACGTAGTAGGCAAAGACCGTCGCGCCCGAATCATGCGACGCGGCACGTTGAACGAGCTTTGCGAAGTCCGAGCCGTAAAAAATATTGTCGCCCAAAACGAGCGCGCAACCTTCGCCGGCAATGAACTGTTCGCCGATTAGGAACGCCTGCGCAAGACCTTCGGGCTTCGGCTGAACGGCGTAAGAAATTTTCAGTCCGAGCTGAGTACCGTCGCCGAGCAATGCGCTGAACAGGTGCGAATCTTGCGGCGTCGTGATAATTAAAATGTCCCGTATGCCCGCCAACATCAGCGTCGACAGCGGGTAGTAAATCATCGGCTTGTCGAAAACGGGCATCAGTTGCTTGCTGACGACCTCCGTGAGCGGATAAAGTCGCGTGCCCGACCCGCCCGCCAAAATTATTCCTTTGCGTATCATGAAACATCCTCCTTTAAAAATCGCTGCCGAGCTCAATCTCCGTTATCGTGGCGGCAGAGTCGTCGTCAACGTAAAACCTCAACGTCAGCGGCACGTCGGAATTGTTCGACACGTAGAAATAACATCTGCGCCCGTCAAGCCGTCGGGCAACGTCAACGAATCGTCTTTCAGGCTGAAGGCGACGACGGTCATTTCTTCGGACACGGGATTGCCGAACGTGCGCCCGGTCACGGAAAATTGCGGCGAATAAATCCACGTGCAACCGTGAACGTCCACGCCGTCGAAAGTCCTGCACTCCGCAGGCTCGCCGAAAACTTCCTTGACGTAACTGAACATGCAACCGTAACCGACGCCGCCGACGCACATTTCCTCGCGCGGCATGGAGTTTGCCTGCGCCGTCGACACATTCACCGCGACGAACATCGTCACCGCAAGCAGAAAAAATTTTTTCATGACGCGCCGCCTCCGTCAGAAGTGATACAAATGCGCCGTGCTGTTGACGAGTTCGACGACCGCGCTGCCGCCGTCAATGCATAGAATATTTACCGCCGAATTCGATTGACTTATCGCCCACATCTTGCGAATCGGGATTGTCAACGCCGCGCAAAGTAACAGCCGAATTATCGCGCCGTGGCTCACGACGATAACGCTTTGTCCGTCGTGCAAGTCAACGAGTTCATCCATTGCCGTCAACACTCGCGCTTGACCTTCAAGAAACGTTTCGCCGCCGGGCGGATGAATTTTGTCGGGCTTGGTGAAAAATCGTTCAAAGCCCGGTTCCGACAACGCCAATTCGCTCAAGGCTCGACCTTCCCATTCGCCGAAGTTCATTTCGCGAAAACCGCGTTCCTGTAAGATTGGTAAGCTGAACTTTTCAGCAAGGGGCTCCGCCGTCATTACTGCGCGCGACAAGTCGCTTGAGTAAATCGCGTCGACGCTGTGAAAGGGCGTGTGCTCCGCCAAAAGCCACGCTTGATGAATTCCTTCGGGCGACAGCAAAACGTTCGAGTTGCCCTGCAGGCGTCCCGTGTGGTTCCATTCGGTCTCTCCGTGTCGAATAAGATATATCCTCGTCAAGGTGAACTCCTCCTCAAGAAAATAAATTTGGAGTTTCGCCGGCGCATCCTTGAGCCAAATAAGTGATTCGTCCTTGCAAAGTGGATACGAGATTTGCACGTCACGAAAGCTTTTGCAGTGCACCGTTGAGCCGCTCAAGCGACGCCGTCTTGCCGAGCAGATACAAAATTTCCGTGACGCCGCCGGGCGTGACCTTTTGCATTGACAGCGCGATTCTAAGCGGCCACATGACCGTGCCGACTTTCAAGCCCGACTCCGTGACGAACGCGCCGATTTTTTCGTTGAGCGTGTCAAGTGTCCAATCGTCGACCTGCTCCAGAATTTTTATCGCGGGCGCAAGAATTTCGGCGGACTTCGCGGGCGTGACTTTGTTGCGTTTATTGGTGAACAGTTCGGCGTCGAACAGCGGCAAATTTTTCAGGAAGGCGATCATCTGCGGAATGTCGGACAATTTCGCGACGCGGGTTTTGAGCAGGCTTGCAAGGAAAATTTTTCGCAGCGCGTCGAAGTCGACAAGATACCGCTCCGCCGCGTGAGCAAAGTCGGCGTCGCTCATCGCCTTGAAATATTCGCCGCTCATCCAATCGAGTTTCACGTAATCGAACACGGCGGGCGATTTGCTCAAGCCGTCGAGACTGAAGGCGGCAATAAGTTCGTCCATGGAAAAAATTTCTTGGCAGGAATTTTTCGGACTCCAGCCCAACAGCGCGACGTAATTTGTTATCGCTTCAGGCAGGTAGCCCGCCTCAATCAGGTCGTTAAAGCTTGTCGCGCCGTGCCGCTTGCTAAGCTTGGAAACGGTGCCGTCAGCCGCCTTGCCCATGACGGGCGCAAGATGTATGAACGTCGGTAACTCCCAGCCGAAAAATTCATACAGCAGGACGTGCTTTGGCGTGGACGTGATGAACTCCGTGCCGCGAATTATGTGCGAAATTTCCATCAAGTGATCGTCGACGACGTTTGCAAAGTTGTACGTCGGCATACCGTCGCTTTTGAGCAGAACTTGATCTTCAAGCTCGCTGTTGCTGATTGTTATGTTGCCGTGGAGCACGTCGTAAAAAGTTGTCTCGCCCGCAAGCGGCATTTTCTGCCGAATGACGTAAGGTTTGCCCGCCGCAAGGTTGCGTTCAATCTCGGCGGGAGTCAGGTCGCGGCAATGACGATTGTAACCGCCGAAAGTTTTTTCGTCCGACGGAGTGTTGTTCTCGCCCGCGCAGAAGCAACGGTAAGCGTGCCCGTTCGCGACAAGTTCTTCGGCGTAGTGTTTGTAAATGTCCATGCGCTCGCTTTGGACGTAAGGCGCGAATTTTCCGCCGTGGTGCGGACCTTCGTCGGGAATGATTTTCGCGGCGGCAAGCGTGCGTTCAATGAACTCGACGGCGTCGGCGACGTAGCGGGCGCGGTCAGTATCCTCGATTCGCAAAATAAAATCGCCGCCTTGACTTTTGGCGAACAGGTAAGCGTAAAGAGCCGTCCTCAAGTTCCCGATATGCATGTAACCTGTCGGGCTCGGTGCAAAACGTGTGCGGATTCTGTTCAAGTTATCAGCCTCCAAAATTTTTTAGAACCAGTGTTCATAAACGATTAAGCAAAGTGTGAATATGAGAAATTTTAATCAAAGTTTCAGCCGAAGCCGCAGTTAGCTCGTAGTCTTTGCTGAGTCGCCGAGAGTGATTAAGCCAAGAAAAAGTCCGCTCCACTATCCAGCGTTTTGGTAACACTTGCCAGCCGTGCGGCTTTAATACTTATCTCTACCCGCAAGCCGAAATATTTATAAGCCTCGTAAACAAAAGAGCCGCGATAGCCGCCGTCGCCGCATATCTTTTTCAACGTCGGATAGGTAAAAGTCGCCAAGCCCGTTACCCAATAGCCTATTTTTGTGTCGTGCAAATTCGCTTTGTGAATCACGACCGATAAAAGACAACCCATATCGTCGGTGATGATCTGACGTTTTACTCCTTTCGTTTTTTTCCCGCGTCAAAACCCTTTTGGTCGACGGCACCGGTCGTTTTTACGCTTTGCGAGTCGATTAAAGCTTGAGTCGGATTTTCGCTTAAGCCTGCTCTTTGGCGCGTCAGCTTGACGAGGTGTTCGAGGATTTTGTCCCAAAGTCCGTTAAGGCGTGCACGTCGATAAAAGCTGTGCACAGTGAAGACCGGCGGGAAATCATGGGGCAAATTGCGCCACTGACAACCCGTTTTCACTAGATACAACACCGCATTGACCAATTCGCGTTTATCCCATTTGCGTTTTCGCATGTTGACGAACAAAGGCGCGATAACGTCCCATTGCTCATCTGTTAAATCTGTTTCGTATTTCTGTCTCATAATACACTTACTATATCACTTTTTACCCTTTATGAACACCTGTTCTTAGTACATCAGCGGGTCTGCTCCGTAGCGATTGTAACCGTCGGTGCCCTTGAAGCAAAACAGATAAATCGCGAAAATTATGTTGACCACGGGAACAATCCACAGCAACATAAACCAGCCGCTCTTGTCGAGGTCGTGCAGACGGCGAATTGCCAGCCTAAATCCGCCGACGAATCCGACGAACGACATAATTCCCGTCGGTATCGTGACCAAAACGCTGTTCGGGTCGCTCGTCACAAGCTCGCCCAAAACTGTCAAAATGCCGCCCGCAAGCCCGACAAGCAGTGACCAAATTATTTGATACTTCAAATAGCGCAGACGGTTGAGCCGTCCTTCCGTCGTGAAAACTTGTTCCAACAGTTCCATGAAAATTCGCCTCCAAAAAATTTATTCGGCAAGCGGGTCGGAACCGTATTCGTTCCAGCCGACTTGTCCCGGTATGAAGAACAGCGCGATTGAAAAAATCGCTCCAATCACCGGCACGAAGACGAGCAACGTAAAGTAGCCGCTTTTGCCAATGTCGTGCAGGCGGCGGATTATCATCATAACGTTGCCCGCGCCCGCAATCAGCGCAAGCATCAGCGTTATCGCCATAACGAGCGCGCCGTTCGGGTCGCCCGTCAACAGCGTCGCCATACACGACATTGTGAATTTCGTGCCCGCCATTACCGCCGCGAACGCCAGCATGTAAATCAGATAGCGTTTGCGGTTGAGCCGTCCCTCCGTCGTGAAAATTTTGTTGTATAAGCTCACGAAAATTTTCCTCCCAATCGTTATACTCACTGCACGGCAAAATGTTACAGCATACGAACGCAGTCAAAGCGATTTTGATTTGTCGGTCGCCGCGAGCACCGCCTCAATCAGTGCACTGCGCATGCCGCCTCGTTCAAGGACGCGCACGCCCTCAATCGTGGTGCCTGCGGGGCTGGTGACTTTGTCGCGCAAAACGTCGGGGTGTTCGCCCGCCAAAACCATTTTCGCCGCGCCGAGCAATGTTTGCGCCGCAAGCTCAATCGCCGTCGCCCGCGACAATCCCGCCGCAACTCCGCCGTCAGACAGCGCGTCAATCATCAAGAACGCGTAAGCCGGCCCCGAACCGCTCAAGCCCGTGACCGCGTCCATAAGCCGTTCGTCGACTTCTACCGTCCGTCCCAGCGTCGACCAAAAATTTTTTATCGTGTCGCCGTCGTGCGCGGCTGAAGTGTTCGGCGTGAAGGCTGTCATACTTTCGCCGACGGACACCGCGACATTCGGCATTAGACGCACAATTTTATGCGCAGGGAAAAATTTTTCGACAGCCGCCAATTTCAAGCCCGCGACAGTGTACGTGATGAGCGTCGTCGCGGGAATTTTGTTTTGGAGCGCGGCAAAAGTCTGCGCGGCATCTTTGGGCTTGACGGCGACAATCAGCATATCGACCGCGTCAAGAAAATTCGCCTCCGTCGACGCATTGACGCCGTATCGTGCGGAAAGTTCTTCGCAACGTGCGGGACGAACCTCACAAATAAAAATATCGCTCGGAGCAAAAACTTTACCGCAAATGCCGCGAACGATTGATTCGGCAAGCGCGCCGCCGCCGATAAATCCGACCGTGTGAATCATCTGCCAGACCTCCCGTCAACGAATTCGATGCTGTCAAGCAAGCTCATAACCTGCCCGCGTATTGCCGCCAAATAAATTTTGTACAGCTCTTTTTGCTCGGCAAGCTCTTCGTCCGTCAAACCGACCGTGCGTTTTTTGCGCGCCAATTCGTTTATTCGTGCCAACAATTCAGGCGTTATCATCGCGTGTTCCTCCGAAAAAAATTTTTTTGCAGTATAGCACGCGTGATTTTTTTTGTCACTTGACGGCGAAAAATTTGCACGCGAAAATTTTTGTGGTATTATACGGCGCGGAAGGGGCGGCAGTCGTGGAAAAATATTTTATTGCGGCAATGGGCGGCGCGGAAGGTTTCGGTCACAGGAGCATTAAGCGGCTGGTTGAATTTTTCGGCAGTGCCGAAGCCGCGTGGTCAGCCGACATCAGCGATTTGATGCGTTCGGGTGTGCGCAGACAGCCGCTCGAAGCGTTCATCACTTTCCGCAACAAATATCCCAATGCGCCGAAAAATCTTGTCGCATACTGCGAACGCCATCAATTTAAGCTGTGCTCATTCTATGACGCGGATTATCCGCCGATACTCAAGGAAATTAAAATTCCGCCGATGTTTTTTTATTATCGCGGGCAACTTGAGCCGCAAGCGTTCCGAATCGGAATTGTCGGCTCGCGGGAAAATACTCGCTACGGGCAGGATGTCGCCCTTGAACTCGGCGAACAACTCGCGGCGGCAGGTTTGACCGTCGTAAGCGGCGCGGCTCGCGGTATCGACACCTTTGCCCATAACGGCGCGTTGAAGTCGGGGCGCACTGTCGCCGTGCTCGGTTGCGGAATTGAAATCGCCTTCCGCAGCGGCAAACGAAATTTTTTTGAGCGTATCGTTGAACGCGGCGTTGTCTTAAGCGAATTTCCGCCGCAACTTACGCCGAATCAAGGCACTTTCCCCACGCGCAACCGAATCATCGCGGGCTTGTGCAAAGGCGTCGTCATCGTCGAGGCGGGCAAAAAAAGCGGCGCACTTATAACAACCACTTACGCCGCCGATTTCGGGCGCGACGTGTTCGTTATCCCCGGACGCGTCGACGACGAAAAAAGTCTCGGTTGCAACGAACTCATTCGCGACGGCGCGACGCTGATTAAAGGCGCGCAGGACGTTCTGGACGAATACGACATTGCCGACGCTCCCGCAAAGTCCGTTGAACTTGACGGAGTCGCGGCTGAAGTTTTCGCAGTCATACCGTCCGACAAATTCATCACCGACGACGAAATTTTAATGCAGGTCGACATTGCGTCGAGCGACTTGCCGAACATTTTGCTTGAGCTGGAGATGGAACGTTGCATTACGGCGGACGGCAACCGCTACAAGCGCAAGCCGAATGTCCGCGTCGTCGCGCCCGCAAAGTCCGTTGAACTTGACGGCGTCGCGCCTGAAGTTTTCGCGGCAATTCCGTCTGACAAATTCATCACCGACGACGAAATTTTAATGCGCGTCGACATTGCGCCTAATGAACTTCAGGGCGTCTTGCTTGAATTGGAGATGGAACGTTGCATTACGGCGGACGGCAACCGCTACAAGCGCAAGCCGAATGTCCGCGTCGTCGCGTCCGCAAAGTCCGTTGAACTTGACGGCGTCGCGGCTGAAGTTTTCGCGGCGATACCGTCCGACAAATTCATTACCGACGACGAAATTTTAATGCAGGTCGAATCCGTTACGCCGAGCGAACTTCCCGACATCATGATTGCGTTGGAGCTCAAAGGTTACGTCACGGTTGAGGCGGGTCGTTACAAGCGCAAACTTTGAAATTTTTGCCGCGTCGTAGGGGCGCGGATTGATATAAATTTTTTGGAGGATGAACACGTGGCAGGAAAAATCTTAAAGTCGGTGATACTCGTCGAGAACGGCACCAAGGCGCGGACGATCCGAAAATTTGTCGGGCGAAACTACGCCGTGCTGTCCACCGACGGCTTCTTGAAGGATTTGCCCAAGAGCCGAATCGGCGTTGACGACGCGAACAATTATCTGCCCGACTACATAACCGTGCGCGGCAAAGGTCAGTTGCTCGCCGAACTCAAGCGCGAAACGCTCAAAGCCCGCAAAATTTTTCTGGCGACCGCGCCCGACGCGCAGGGTGAATTTATGGCGCGGCAATGCTGTGAAATTTTCGGAATCAATCCGCTGTCGCATTGTCGAGTTGCGGCGACGGAACTTACTCGCGACGGCTTCAAAGCGGCATTCGAGGCGGCGCGACCGATTGACAATCTTGCGGCGGATGCGTTTCAGGCAAAGCAACTTATCGACAAATACGTCAGCCACCGCGTCGGCGAATATCTGGAGCGCAAAATTTGGCGCGGAGTGAAAGTCGGCAGATTCCGCGCCATGTTGCTCAAGCTCATTGCCAATCCGCCCGCCAAAAAAATTTTAACCATCGGGAAAATTTTGACGCCCGCCACACTTCAAGAGCTCGCGCTCAAGGAATTGAACTTTTCGGCGGGACGAACGCGCTTTATCGCCGACCAACTTTACGACGGCTTCAACTTCGAGGCGGCGGGTTGCGCGGGATTGATAACTTATCCGCGTGCAGATACAATCGCGCTGACTGCCGAACGTCGCGAGCCGGAGACTGTCCGCGAATTTTTGACGGAATATCAGTTCAAGCTTTACAGTTTGATTTACGCGCGGTTGACGGGCAAAACTTCCGCCGTTAAGCTCAAACTTGACGGCACGACCAATGACGCGCTGTTGATGGCGGCGTTCGACGGACTCGGCGTCGATTGGGCGAATTTTTATTCTGTCGGCATTGCAAGCTTGATTAAGCGCAAATATATCGCGGCGGAAGATGGCGCGTACAAGGTCACCGCGCTCGGTCAACGCGTGCTTGAGGCTTTGAACGGCTTCTTCGACGACGTGTTCAGCGCGCCCGCTTACAACGACGTTACCGCGCAGGTTCGCGAAGTTGCGGCGGGCAAGCTCGACAAATCGTCCGTCATTGAGACTTACTGCACGAAATTCCGCGCCGCCTTCGATGAGGCGATGTCCACGCTCGGCGAAGATGCACAGCCGCAACGTGAGCCCGTCGTTGAATCCGACGAGGTTTGCGAAAAGTGCGGGCGTAAGATGATTATTCGGCGTGGGCGTTACGGCGCGTTCCTTGCGTGTTCGGGCTATCCCGAATGCAAAAATGCCAAGCCGTTGCTTGAGCGGCTGGAGCAACTTTGTCCGAAGTGCGGCAAGCATTTGGCTAAGCGTGCGATGTTGTACGGGCGGACGTTTTATTGTTGCGAAAATTCCCCGACGTGCGACTTCATGACGTGGGACGAGCCGCAGTCGTTGACGTGCAAGACGTGCGGAGCGACGATGTTCATACACCGATTTAAAGACCGTGCGGCGATGCTTTATTGCGGCAACGAAAATTGTCCGACGCGGGCGAATCACCCGATGAACAAAATTTTGGCGGACATCAAAGCGCGTTCGGAAGCTCGTCGCGCGCGAAAAGCTAAGTCGTCGCAATCGGAGGTTGAGGTTTGAAAGTTCACATAATCGGCGCGGGACTTGCGGGCTCGGAGGCGGCGTGGCAAGTCGCTCGTCGCGGCGTCAAAGTCGTCCTGCACGAAATGCGCCCGTCCAAAACCACTCCCGCTCACAAAACCGCGCACTTCGCCGAATTGGTCTGCAGTAACTCATTGCGGGCGGCAGGTCTGTCTAACGCGGTCGGCGTGCTCAAGCAGGAAATGCGGCGTCTGAATTCGGTCATCATGTCGGCGGCGGACGCGGCGTCAATTCCCGCAGGCGGCGCGTTGGCTGTCGACAGGGAGGAATTCGGGCGGCTGGTCACGTCCAAAGTCAAAGGCGTCGTTCAATTCGTCGCGGAGGAGGTCACGAATCTTGACGCGTTCACGAATTCCGACGACGTGCTGATTATCGCGAGCGGTCCTTTGACGGCGGGCGCACTTGCCGACGAAATTAAGCGGCTCACGGGCGGCGACGATTTTTATTTTTACGACGCGGCGGCTCCGATTGTCACGGTCGACAGCGTTGACTTTGACGTTGCGTTCAAGGCGTCGCGATACGGCAAGGGCGCGGACGACGCTTACATCAACTGCCCGATGACGCGCGACGAATATCTTGCCTTCCGAGCCGAACTCATTGCCGCCGAAAAAACTAAGCCGCACGACTTCGAGCGGGAAATTTTTTTTGAGGGCTGTCTGCCCGTCGAGGTGCTTGCTTCACGCGGCGAAGACACCTTGCGATTCGGACCGCTTAAGCCCGTCGGCTTGACTGACCCGCGCACGCAATCGACGCCGTATGCGGTCGTTCAACTGCGGCAGGATAATCGCGAGGCGACGCTGTACAATCTGGTCGGCTTCCAAACGCATTTGACGTGGGGCGAGCAACGTCGTGTCTTGCGCATGATACCGGGGCTTGAGGCGGCTGAATTCGTGCGTTACGGCGTCATGCACCGCAACACCTACATCAACGCGCCGAAAATTTTGTTGCCGACATTCCAACTGCGCGGGGCACCGAAAATTTTTTTCGCGGGACAAATTACGGGCGTGGAAGGTTACGTCGAATCGGCGGCGTCGGGACTTATGGCGGGCGTCAACGCGGCGCGAATCGCTCAAAATCTGGAGCCGCTGATTTTCCCGCCGACAACCTGTCACGGCGCGCTTGCCAACTACATAACGACGGCGGTCACAAAAAATTTTCAGCCCATGAATATCACGTTCGGATTGTTGCCGCCGCTTGAGTGTCGCACGAAAAAAAATCTTCGCAAGGAAAAATTATCTGCGCGGGCACTCGACGACATGAACAACTTTTGCAACGAACAGGAGATGATATAAATGGAATTCCATTCGACGACGATTGTTGCCGTCAAACGCGGCGGGCAAGTCGCGTTGGCGGGCGACGGACAAGTCACCTTCGGCAACAGCACCGTTATGAAGACGACGGCTAAAAAAGTTCGCCGCCTGTATCACGACAAAATCATCGCGGGATTCGCGGGCTCGGTCGCCGACGCCTTCACGCTGTTTGAAAAGTTCGAGGAAAAGCTTGAGGCGACGCACGGTCACTTGCAACGGGCGGCAGTCGCGCTTGCCAAAGATTGGCGCACCGACAAAATTTTGCGGCGGCTGGAGGCACTTTTACTCGTCGCGGACAAGGACAAGATACTTTTGCTGTCGGGCAACGGCGAAGTCATTGAGCCCGACGACGACTGCGCGGCGATAGGTTCGGGCGGCTTCTACGCGTTGGCGGCGGCACGAGCATTAATCGCGCACACGGAACTTTCTGCCGCCGAAATTGCCAAAGAGTCGCTCAAAATCGCGGCGGACATTTGCGTATTCACGAATCAAAATATCATCGTTGAGGAGCTCAAATAGGGAGGCTTGCTTTAATGGAACTCGACAAGAAAAAAATTTCCACCGAACTCGGCTTGAACGACCAGACTCCGCGTGAAATTGTCGCGGAACTGGACAAATACATCGTCGGGCAGGACGACGCCAAAAAGTCCGTGGCGATTGCCCTGCGCAACCGTTGGCGCAGTCACAAATTGCCCGACGAAATGCGCGATGACGTTATCCCGAAAAATATTCTGATGATCGGCTCGACGGGCGTCGGCAAGACCGAAATTGCGCGTCGACTTGCGCGGCTGGTCAAGGCACCGTTTATCAAAGTCGAAGCGACGAAATTCACGGAAGTCGGCTACGTCGGGCGCGATGTTGAATCGATTATCCGCGACCTTGTGCAGACGGCTGTGCGTATGGTTCGCAAGCAGAAAGGCGAAGAAGTCAAGGAAAAAGCTGCTGCCAACGCCGTCGAACGGTTGCTTGATGTTCTCGTGCCGGAGCCGAAACGCTCACAAAATCCGCTGGGCAAACTTTTCGGCAACGCGGAAAACGACGCTCAACCCGTTGAAGACGACACCAATAAAAAGCCCGGTCGTGAATTCGTGCGCAAACGTTTGTTGGCGGGCAAACTTGAGGATCAAGTCATTGAGCTTGAGGTTGCCGATCACGCCAAACCGATGGTCGGAATGTTTTCGGGCTCAAGTCTTGAGGGCATGGGCGACAATCTTCAAGACATGGTCAGCAGTCTTATGCCCAAACGTATGCGCAAACGCAAAGTCACCGTCGCCAACGCCCGCAAAATTTTGGAGCAGGAGGAAGCCGAAAAACTCATCGACATGGAGGAAGTCAGCGAAGCCGCCGTCGAGCTTGCCGAACGCAGCGGTATCGTCTTCCTTGACGAAATTGACAAAGTCGCCGTCAAAGGCTCAAGTTCCGGTCCCGACGTCAGCCGCGAAGGTGTTCAGCGCGACATTCTGCCGATTGTCGAGGGCTCAACCGTTATGACGAAGTACGGTCCCGTCAAGACCGATTACATTTTGTTCATTGCGGCGGGCGCGTTCCATACCGCAAAGCCGTCGGACTTGATACCCGAACTGCAGGGACGTTTCCCGATTCGCGTCGAGCTCAAGTCACTGCTCAAGGCGGACTTCGAGAAAATTCTCACCGAGCCGCAAAACGCCCTGCTCAAACAATACGAGGCACTGCTCAAGACGGAAGGACTTTCGCTTGAATTCAAGTCGGAGGCGATTGAACGCATTGCCGAGCTTGCCGAACACGTCAACGAACAGTCGGAGGACATCGGCGCGCGCAGACTGCACACGTTGCTTGAAAAGTTGCTGGAGCAAATTTCGTTCGAGGCACCCGACATGGTCAAGGACGGCAAAACCGAAGTCGTCATTGATGCGGCATACGTCGACGAGCGGCTCAAGGAAATCGCCAAAAATCGCGACCTGTCGCAGTTCATACTGTAAGCAAAAATTTTTTCATCGCCCGCAAAATTCTGCGCGGCGATTTTTTTATGACGTGATATAATTCGTGCGATAAAAATTTTTTCGGAGGCGGTAACATGGAACGCGACACTTGCGAAAATAATTTGACGTGGCGACTTGACGACGACGGCACGCTTACAATCAGCGGCGACGGCGCGCTTGACGACAGCCAAAGTTTTATCGAGGACATTGCAAATTTAATCGAACAGGTCAACGTCGGCGAGGGCGCGACTTCAATCGGCGACTTCGCGTTCAGTTTTTGCCGTGTCGTAAAAAAAATTTCTCTGCCCGAAACCGTCACGGAGATCGGTACGAGCGCGTTTTTATTTTGCGAAAATTTGCGGGAGATAAAAATTCCTGCGGGCGTCAGCGAAATTCAAAAGTCGACGTTCTGCGGCTGTTGGAGTTTGACGGACGTGACGTTGCCCGAAAATTTGCGCGTTATCGGCGAAAATTCGTTTGCCAACTGCGCGAACTTGCAGGCGATAAAAATTCCCGCAGGCATCGTCGAAATCGGCAACGAAGCTTTTTTGGGTTGCGAAAGTTTGACGACGATTGAACTGCCCGCGACTTTGCAAAAGATTGGCGGCGGCGCATTCAAGGGTTGCGAAAGCTTGACCGAAATAAAAATTCCCGCGAGCGTCGTTGCGGTCGGCGACGGCGTCTTCAACATGTGCTCAAATCTGGAAAAAATTTTCTGCGCGGCGAATTGCGGCTTTGAAAAAATTTTGACGGCTGGCAATCACGCGCAGATTATCCCGACGATTGACGAGCCGACGGCTCCCGCGCCGACGTGGACGCTTGACGGCGACACGCTTACGATTATCGACGCGGACAAATTTAAACGCCTGTTGCACGACGAAACTGCTCCGTGGCACGACAGGCGCGACTCAATCAAAAAAATTATCATCACGTCATAAAATTCCGTAAAGCCTCATTGCGTTGGCGGCGGTGTAGGCGGCGACTTCTTCCAAAGTTTCGCCGCGCACTTCCGCCAATTTTTTTGCGACCTCAACGACGTAGGCGGGCTCGTTGCGTTTGCCGCGATACGGCGTCGGCGCAAGGTACGGCGCGTCCGTTTCAATCAGCAACATTTCGCGCGGTGCCGCCTTGACGACTTCGGGGAGCTTTGCGGAATTTTTGAACGTCAAAGGTCCGTCGACGCCGATAAGCCAACCGAGCTTGAAAACTTCCCGCGCAATTTCAACGCTGCCCGAATAACAATGCAACACCCCGCGCAGTCCGCGCGCCTCCGTCTGCAAAAGCCGCAACGTATCGCCGTGCGCCTCGCGGTCATGAACGCACACGGGCAAATTCAACTGCCGAGCCAAATCCAACTGCGCAACGAAAATTTTTTGCTGTTGGAGCCGTCGCGCCGAATCTTTTTCCCAGTGATAATCGAGCCCGATTTCACCGACGGCGACGACTTTTTTATTTCGGGCAAGCGCGGCAAGTTTGTCGCACGTCGCGTCGTCGAAGTCGTCAATTTCTTCGGGGTGGATGCCGACGCCCGCATACAGTTCCAGAAAATTTTCGGCGAGCTCCGTGACGGCGATTGAACTTTGCATCGTCGCACCGAAATTTATAATCCGTTCGACGCCCGCGGCTTTTGCGCGTGACAAAACTTCGGCGCGGTCTGCTGAAAAATTTTCGTCCTCCAAATGGCAATGCGTATCAATGAACATCTTCCGACCTCCTGCGAATCAAATTGCGTTCGCGAAATATTTTAGCGTCAATCAATCACCGCCGCAACAAAAAAGCAACGCCGTCGGCGTCGCCAAAAAAAAATCGCCGTCGAGTCACTTGGACTTTTCGGCGGCAACAAAATTAACGGTCGCAATATTGAGAGCGGTGTCAATCGGTTTGACGGAAACGAGCTTAACGAAACGTTCGACAGCCGCGCAAGCTCTCTCGAAGTCGACGGAAAAAATTTCGCCCTTCACGCGCCGCGTAAAGAAAATTTCTTTGCAACATTTCTCAACCTTGCGAGCGTCTTTGTAGAGCATAAAGGGCGTAAAATATATGTCGTCGATGGTCAAGCCGGTTTCGCGTTTGATTTCGCCGAGGCGTTCGCACAAACGTTTCGTTATGCCGATTTTGACTTTACCGTTGCTCAAGAGCAAAATGTAGACGAGATAAATCGCTTCGGGACGAATTGCGGCGGGCGCAGTCTTGTCGGCGACAGGTTCGGCGGCGGGCGCAAAGAGCGAATAACTGCCCGTCTTGCGAATCGACGGCAGGACTTCAAAGGTGACCCAGTGTTTGAACTCACGGGCTTTTTCGAGTTTGCTGCTCAAGATGAGCGCGTACATTCCGCTTTCGTTGATGATGACGGTCTTGGATTTGTAGTTGGAACCAGTCCCCTGAATTAGGGTAGTGGTTTTGTCTTCGTCGTCGACGTGCATTGCAATAGCGTTTTCGGGCTTTTTGTAACCGAGTGCAGTAGCGACATCTTTGCCGACGAAATACGGCTCACCGTCAATCATGACGACGCGGATTTTGCCAAACCGCTCGTGCACGAAAATTTGAACGGGATTACTCATAATGCATACTCCTTTCAAGTAGCGAAAAGTTAATACACCTTGACAACAAACGCGGGCTTTGCTACAATCTTTAACAGTAAAGGTTTTGTGGCGCATTCCCTGCGTCGTTATGGATTGTTTTCGGTGCTAAGCATAGCACACGCGGGCAGGGGTTGTCAAGAAGAACTCTTGTCCGCGTCAAAAGTCTTTATTTTTTTGGAACACAAAAACTCCCGCAGGATCATCTTGCGGGAGTTTTCAATTTGCGCCGTGAAATTTTCAACGAACGTCGGGATAAATCAGTTGCGCCATAGTTTTGACGGCGTCGGGATAGCGCAGACCCGGGCTCAACAAAAATAAATCTTGCGGCAGGAAATACAGCCGATTGTCTTTGACGGCACCGATAGTTTGCCACGCGTCGTTTTCGGCAATGGCGGCGTTCATGTTCGTGCGCAGTTCGTCGACGTCGCCCATGCTCGTCACGAAAATAATTTCGGGATTCTGTTCGGCAAGCGTCTCCATGCTGTAGGGCGCGGCGTCGGGATTTTTTTCAAGCGGCGTCATACCCGACGCGACGTTTTGCCAGCCGAACATCTGCACGATTGAGCCGGCGATACTGCCGTCAAGCTGAACGGTCAAGCCCTGCGCGGTCGAATGGAGGATTGCCACGCGCAACGGATTTTTCGGCACGCGGTCGACGACGGCTTGAATATCGGCGTCCATCTGTTGAATCAGCGATTGTGCCGCGTCGACGTTGCCGCTTACCGCCGCGAAAGTTTTCAGCCCGCGCTTAACGTCGTCGTAAGTTTTGAGCTCAACGACGAGTGCGGGAATTTTATTTTCGTCGAGGATCGGCAAAAGTTTTTCGTTCATGCCCTTGTTGACGATGACGAGGTCGGGCGCGCAGGCAAGCAGTCGTTCCGTGTCGATTTGGTAGACGTGCCCGACGCTCGGCAGGTCGCGTGCCCAATCGGGCATTTGATTTTTGGAATCGGGGCGTCCGACGACTGTGGCTCCGACGGCGTTGAGCGGCTCCAAAAATCCCGCGCTGGTCACGACGATTCGTGTCGGCTTCTGCGCAAGTGTGACAGTCCTGTCCGCGTCATCTGTTATCGTCGCGAAAACTTGAGACTGTTGAACTTCAGCGGGCGCAGAAATTTTTTCGCCGCCGCAACCCGTTACAATCAACCCCGCCGCACAGATTGCCGCAAAAAATTTTTTCATGGTTGCCTCCGTGTGATAATCGTCGACAGATAATTGAGCCGCTCCGATTTGTGCGCGGCAACGTCCGTGATAATTTTTTCGTCGTCGAGCCCTGCGCGGCTGACCAAAACCGCTTCGTCGAGCAAGTCGCCTTCGGTAAGCGCGTCGACAATTTCGGGGAAGTTCTTGTAAACTTTCATGAGGACTGCGGCGTCGGCTTGAGCCAAAGAATTTTTCACGGCGTCAAGTTCGGCAGTAGCGGGCACAATCGCAAGTATGTCGTTGCCGTAAGCGAGTGGCTGACCGATTTGCGCGGCAATGGCAAGGAACGCGGGCACGCCCGGTATCGTGACGATTGGGACGGCGTGCGGCTTGAGCAGTCGGAAAATATAAATGTACGTGCTGTAAAACATCGGGTCGCCAATCGTCGCGAATCCGACGTTTCGCCCGCCGCGCAGGAGTTTCAAAATTTCGTCCGCGTGAGACTCGAAAACTTCCGTTTCCGCCGCGAAGTCCTTGACCATCGGGAACGTCCGAAAAATTATTTCGACGCTCGGCTTGAGGTGCGGCTGTGCGATTGACAGTGCGACGCTGTCGGATTTTTTTTCAGTCTTGGGCGCAATGAGCACGTCGATATTTTTCAGCGCGTTAATTGCTTTGACCGTCAAAAGTTCGGGGTCGCCCGGACCGACGCCAATCCCGTAAAATGTTCCAATCGAATTCATTTGCTTTGCTCCTTAGCTGTGATAAAATGTCGCGGAAAAATTTTTCGGTATGCTCATACATTGTGCCCCCGTAAAATTTCGGGAGTCTTTTGGGCGATAATATCACAAGCAAAAAATTTTTTGAACAGCGGAGAATTTTACCATGGGAATTTTTTTGGACGTGTTGTTGGTTGCGTTGGCGGCGTATTTTATTTTTGCCATCCGCCGCACGCTGAAAATGTCGCGGACGTCCGTCGGGCTGATTGAGAAATACGAGAACGACAAGCTCAACCCGCAACTGATTGACGACATTATCGCGGCAATTCAAGATGACGTGTTACTCGGCAGAATTTTCAAGCGGCACAATGCGACGCGCCACGATATTGCCCGATTGCACGGCAAACTGATGAAATGGGGCGACTTCCGCAAATTTAACCGCTACATTCCGATAACGTCATTCTTCAACGTCTCGACGCTCGAATACCTGCTTGAACATAAAAACGACGACGCCAAGTCCTTGACCGAACACATGATGAATCACTTCCACTTTTGAGGCGCGTCATGAACGTCAAAATGATTCTGCGCATACAAAGTCAAGCGTTGTTGACATTTTCGGTGACGCTGCTTTTGCCGATTGCATACGCGCTGATTGAACTCGGAGCGGTCGACACGACAATATTTTTTGCGGCGATAGGGCTCGTGTCAATCGCGGCGGGCGCGGTCTTTGAACATTACGGCGTGGGCAGATTTCAGCGGGCACCGCTTGCGTCGTCGGCGACGGCGATTTTGCTGATGTATCCGTTGCTCGGCGTATTCGGTTGCCTGCCGTTCGTGCTGACGGGTTGGTTGCCGCCATTGGACGCCCTGCTTGAGACCGTCAGCGATTTGACTTCGGCGGGATTGTCGATTTTGCCGCCCGACGCTCCGTATCTGTTGCGGCTGTGGCAAAGCGCGCTTATGTGGCTTGGATCGTTACTGTTCCTGTTGATGCTCGTGACAATCTTGCCGGAAGTCAGCGGCTGTTTCGGCGTGGAATTGAGTTTGCAGGGCGGGCAAGGTTTCGGCTCGGTTATCGGGCAAATGAACTTGATGAGCGTCCGCGTCATAAAAGTTTACTTGACGTTGACGGCGGTAAGCGTCGGCGCATTTGAGCTCGCGGGGCTGAATTTTTGGGACTCGCTGATGATGGCGATGCGTTGTATCTCGACGGGCGGCGGAAAATTTTTTCCTGCGCACGGAAGCTTTTACGTCGAATACGCCGCAGTTTTCGTGATGTTGCTCGCCTGCGGAAATTTCCTGCTGTATTACCGCGTCATTCACACATTACTGCCGCCGCGTCCCGAATTCGGCATGAATTAGTTCACGCGCATAAAACAGTACTTCGCACGGCTCAAACGAACAATTATCGGCAACGCAAAACTTGTCGCCGCCAACGAAGAGGCAAAGCTCCTTTACGCAACGATTTTCGTCGGCATGATAATTTTGATGTTCCGCGTCTATTGGCAGGGCATTTACTTCGACGGCAACGAGGCGTTCCGCGAATCGCTGTTTTATATCGTGTCGTTCATGAGCACGACGGGCGTCACCCTTGACGACGGCGCGGCGGACGTTCACGACTTCGACAAATTTTTTGTGTTCATGATGGCGTTGACGGGCGGTTGCATGGGCTCGGTTACGGGCGGCTTCAAGCTGATTCGCGTGATTGTGCTGATTAAAATCACGGCGGCGGAAATTCGCAAGACAATTCACCCGCGCATGATGACCGCAATTCGCGTCGGCGATACGCCCGTGCCAATGCGCATTGTCGGCAGGATATTGGGATATTTTTTCCTTGCGCTTATGACGATGTTCATTTGCGCGACGGTGTTGAGTTTTGCGGGCGCGACGTTTTCGGAGGCTGTGGCGATGTCGGTTTCGTGCCTGTCGACCGTCGGCAACTTGCCGGGGCTTTGCGACGCGTCGAATTTTATTGCGTTGTCGCCGTTCGGAAAAGTCGCGTGCATTGTGATTTTGGTCGTCGGGCGGCTGGAAGTCTTCGCGCTGTTGATTGCCGTCGCGAGCATCAGAATTCGCCGCCGAAAAAGTGACTGGTAACGCGCAAATTTAAAACTCCCGCAAGACTTTCCTGCGGGAGTTTTTGTGTCCCATAAACGAAAAAAACCTTGTCGCGCGGGCAAGGGAATCCTTGACATTTCCCGCGCGCTTGCGTTATACTAACGCTGATAATTTAACAAACTGGCGCGAGGTGCGTACCAAGTCCTCGTTTGTAATTCTAGCAAACGCGCCGCGCGCTGTCAAGGGTTAGTAATCATTCACATTTTGAAAGGGGTATTGTCCATGTTGAGTGATGACGGAAAACGCAAGGTTGAACAAAGATTTAATACGGCAGTCCAAATGGCGGAATGGTTTCACGTCAAAAGCATAATGGGTTACTCTCGCCCTGAACTCGGTTGCGTCTACGCTTTTGAAATGAGCGACAACACCGTTAAAATCGGCATTACGAGAAACACTGACAAGCGCGTAAAAGGTGTGCAACGTGCCGTATATTTGGATGTGTTGCGCGTTCATCAAACGATTTTTGCGCCGCTCGAATTCATGCGTATTATCGAGGCACGGTGTCATGCAACATTTATCGACCGTCGAGTTCGCGGCGAATACTTTGATATTACGTTTGAAGAAGCTTGCGCCGAGCTTGACCGTTATGCCGAAGAAATTGCCGCCAAATTCGACGAGGCAGACAAAAATTTTCTCGATGAGTTCCTTTACTATGAAGAGCTTAAGAAGAATTACCTCAATTCCAAGCCGTCGCTTGTCGACAAACCCGCCGCCGAAAAAAAGCCGCGCAAATGCCACGACATAATCGCAGGATATGCCTTCGTCTACGTTTTTCTGTTGAGCAACGACAAAGTCAAAATCGGTTGCAGCGGCAATCCGCGCGCTCGTGCCGCCGAAATCAAACGCAAAACCGGCTTGACCATCAAACGTGTATATTTTTCGTCTGTCATGCCGCGTGAACGTGCCTTCTTTGTTGAATGGGCTTGTCAAGAAAATTTTTCGTCGAGTCGCGTGAAGGGAGAAATTTTTTCTGTTGACTTCGCCGAAGTATGCGCGGTGCTTGATGTCTTCGCAAGCAAAATATCTTTGCCGCTCAACTCCAAACTGAATATCGCGACCGTTAATTTAATCGCCGCCGAAAAGTCCGAGTGACTGACGGCGGATTTTTTTTGCCCGAATACAACACGGTTGAGAAGTGTTGCAAAAAAATTTTCGCCTCAAAGCGCGTTAAGGGCGAAATTTTTTCTGTTGACTTCGCCGAAGTATGCGCGGTGCTTGATATCTTCGCAAGCAAAATATCTTTGCCGCTCAACTCCAAACTGAATATCGCGACCGTTAATTTATCTGCCGCCGAAAAGTCCGAGTGACTGACGGCGTTGCTTTTTTGTTGCGGCGACGATTGAATATCTGCTAAAATATTTCGCGGGAGGTAATGAGTTGGCATGAGCTATTATTTTGTATCGATTGGCGGGACGGGCGCGAAGGTCATGGAAAGTTTGACGCACCTTTGCATTGCGGGACTGTTGCCCGAACGCGAGCGGCTTTACATAACGGCGATTGATCCCGACGTCGGCAACGGCAACTTGGAGCGCACGTCGACCGCGCTGAATAATTTTGCCGTGTTCCAAAATTTTTCGGTGGGCAACGATACGCCGCTGTTCAAGAATAAAATTTCGATTGTGCGACCGTTCCCGTGGAATCCGAGCGGTCACGACAAAACGCTTGACGATATGCTGGAGTTCCATCATCAAAGCCGAGGCGTCGCAAAACTTTACGAGGCACTGTACACGCGGCGCGAACGTGCGACGACGCTCAACGAAGGTTTTCGCGGGCACCCGTCAATCGGCGCGGCTGTGCTTGCCAAAAATTTCGACGACGGCTCACAGTGGACGACGCTCACCGCGCAGATTGAAAAGTCCGTCGGCGAGGGCGACAGCGTGAAAATTTTTCTTGCGGGCTCCGTATTCGGCGGAACGGGCGCGGCGGGCTTGCCGACCGTGGCGAGACTTTTGCGGAATAATTTGGCGGACTACGCGGACAAAATTTCAATCGGCGGCGTGCTGATTCTGCCGTACTTCAGCTTCACGCCAACGGACGTTGCCGACGAACTTTTTGCCCGCAGTGAAAATTTTCTGCCCAACACGAAGGCGGCACTCAAATACTACGCGGAGCGCGAAAACCTTTTCGACGCGACATATTTTGTCGGAGACAGCGTGTTGACGCCCGTCAGCGAATTCAGCGTCGGTTCGGCTAATCAGCGCAACGAGGCTCACATTGTCGAGCTTTACGCGGCACTTGCGGCGATTGACTTCTTTGCGCGACCGATAACCGCCCCGAAAGTTTTCAAGTACATTTGCCGCCACGAACGCGATAAATTTTCGTGGAACGACCTGCCGACATCGCGGGAAACGTTCGTGCAGTTCGCGCGGTTTATGTTCGCGTATGTGCATTTGATTAAACCGGTGCTCAACGATTTGGTATCGGGCGACGCGCGGGCTTACAAGTACCCGTGGTTCGTGGACATGCTCGGCGGCGTGAACGTGACGGCTCCCGACGTGGTGAACTTCACATTTTACGCGGAGGCGTTCGCGGCGTGGCTCAAGCAACTTGAAACGCTCAACGGGCGCGAAGTATTTTTAATCGACCCCGCGCTGTTCGAGGCGAATCCCGCCAAACTCACGGACAAAAAACTTTTCGCGACACTCGACGGCACCAAAAGCAAAGTCACGTTGCACGAGGTCTGGTATCGACTGACGGAGCCGTTCAAATTCGATTCGACGGTTACGGGCTTCGGCAAGTTCCTGCGGCGGCTGTACGACTGTTGCGCGGCTTAAAGGATGTGAATTTTATGGCGAATGTCGTCACGGTTACTGGCGTCAAAAAACTTTACAAGATGGGCTCGGAGACTGTCGCCGCGCTAAACGGCGTGGACTTGAAAATCGACGCGGGGGAATTCGTCGCGCTTATGGGTCCAAGCGGTTCGGGAAAATCGACGCTGATGAATATTCTCGGCTGCCTCGACAGACCGACGGTCGGCTCGTATAAATTGCTCGGTCAGGAAGTCAGCGGGCTGTCGGACGACGATCTTGCCCGTATCCGCAACAAAACAATCGGATTCGTCTTTCAGAATTTCAACCTGTTGCCGCGACTTACAAGTCTCGAAAACGTCGCGTTACCTGCAGTGTATGCGGGGCTCGGCACGAAGGAACGACTCAAGCTTGCAATGGACGCGCTGAAAAAAGTTTCGCTTGCCGACCGCGCCGAACACCTTCCGACGGAACTAAGCGGCGGTCAGCGGCAACGTGTGGCAATCGCCCGCGCAATCGCAATGAAGCCCGCAATCTTGATGGCGGACGAACCGACGGGCAACCTTGACACGAAGTCGACGCTGGAGATAATGCAAATCTTCCGCGACCTGCACGCCGCCGGCTCAACGATAATCCTCGTCACGCACGAGCCCGACATTGCTCAAGCCGCCGACCGTCAAATCCTCGTCAAGGACGGCAAAATCACCAAAGACATCTTGACGGCGCAAACCGACGAGATTATCGACATCGTTTAAGGCGAGTTTTCATGGACGCGCCGAAAAATCGACAGCGTGCTGAATCAGACGTTCCAAGACTTTGAGCTGATAATTCGCGACGACGGGAAAATATTTTATGATTCTGCACAGCGACGACGTTTATTTGCCGCACGCATTGGAGCACATGTACACCGTTGCCGAGCAATTTCAAGCCGACGTTGTCCACAATCAGTTGCGTTTAACCACGGATGTCGACGGCGTTATCGAGGACGGCACCGATTTGAAAATCGAACATAACAAGCAACTATCCTGCACTTACACGGGCACTGACACAGATAAATTCGTGCTAATGTCGAGTGACCCCGCCGAACGTTTTGCCAAGTGGGTTGACGATAAAATTAATGTCGACGCGCAATATTGCATATTCCGACGCGAATTCATGTTGAACAATGACCTGTTGTTTTGGGAAGGTAAATTCGGTTTGATAGGCGGTAACAGATTTTTCACGTTAAAATGGCTCGTCAAAGACGGCGTTTTCGTCAAAACGATGAAACCGTTTTATATTCACCGCAACGCCGCAGACGCTCGTTCAAACCAAAAATTTCCGCCCGAACGCGTCGCGCAATTTCTGGACGAATGTATTGAATTTTCCGTGGCTTTGGATGAATACTTCGCGACGGAAGAATTTTTCCGCGACAACGAGGAACATCAATATCTTGCATTTAGCAGCATATTTAATATTTTGGGTATTTGGCGGATTAAACGCAACGGCGTTTACAAAAACGGGGTCACGTTTGAACTCAATCGCGCCGTCGAAGATGTCTTCAAAAAACATTTCGGCAAGTACTACATGTTGCCGACGTTCCTGTTTAATTGGGCTCAAGCTTTGCAGGCGAAGAAGCCGATCCTAAAGATAATCGCACCCCTCCCGAATCAGTAGAGGCTACTTGATTTTGGCGGCGGCTTGAAAATTTTTTGGAGGTACAAATGCTTTTTACGGAACTGCTAAAAATGGCGTGGCGGTCACTTGCCGCGAACAAGTTGCGCTCGTTCCTGACGATGTTGGGCGTGATAATCGGCGTGACAAGCGTTATCGCGCTGGTGAGCATGGGCATGGGCATGAAGCAACAAATTTCCGACGCGTTTTCGT
>JADEZP010000167.1 GCA_015206805.1 Quinella sp. 1Q7
AACGGATTTTGAGACTGCAGGCGGACTTCGACAACTTCCGCAAACGCACGGCACGCGAAAAATCCGAACTTGCCGCAGTGATTGAGCAGGCGTTTCTTAAAGACTTGCTCCCGCTGTTGGACAATCTAAGTCGAGCGTCTGCGGCGGCTGAAAGTGCCGACAACGCCGACGTTGAGACATTGCGCAAAGGAATCGAGATGATTAAGCAAGAGACCGTCGCCGTCATGGGCAAACACGGGCTTGAGCCGATTGACGCGGTGGATAAGCCCTTCGACCCGAATTATCATCAGGCGGTTGGCACAGTTCAAGATGACACTAAAGCGGACGGACTTGTCGCCGCAGAACTTCAACGCGGTTACATTGCGCGGGGCAGAGTCATTCGTCCGAGCATGGTTCAAGTTGTCAGCAATTCGTAACGAACGGAGGAATTCATCATGAGTAAAGTCATTGGCATAGACTTAGGCACAACAAACAGCGTCGTCAGCGTCATTGAGGGCGGCGAACCCACGGTTATCACCAATCCCGAAGGCAGCCGAATCACCCCGTCGGTCGTCGGCTTCACAAAGGACGGTCAACGCCTTGTCGGTCAGCTTGCCAAGCGTCAAGCCGTCAGCAATCCCGACAGAACAATTTCATCGATTAAGCGGCACATGGGCGAAAGCTACAAAGTTTCAATCGACGGCAAAGACTACACGCCGCCCGAAATTTCCGCAATGGTTCTGCAAAAGCTCAAAGCCGACGCGGAAGCTTATCTCGGCGAAACGGTCAAGCAAGCCGTAATCACCGTTCCCGCTTACTTCAACGACGCGCAACGTCAAGCCACTAAGGACGCCGGCACAATCGCGGGACTTGAAGTTCTGCGCATAATCAACGAGCCGACTGCCGCCGCGCTTGCTTACGGTCTCGACAAGGACAACGACGAAACGATTTTGGTTTTCGACCTCGGCGGCGGGACGTTCGACGTGTCGATCCTTGAGCTCGACGAACACACCTTTGAAGTCAAGGCGACCAGCGGCGACACTCACCTCGGCGGCGACGACTTCGACCGCAAAGTTATGGATTGGATGGTTGCCGAATTCAAACGCGACAACGGTATCGACCTTTCCAAAGACAAGATGAGCGCGCAACGTCTTATCGAAGCGGCTGAAAAGGCTAAGATTGAGTTGAGCTCCATGACCTCGACGAACATCAATCTGCCGTTTATCACCGCCGACGCAAGTGGTCCGAAACACCTTGACTTGACGTTGACGCGGGCAAAATTCGACGACCTCACCCGCGACCTTGTCGAACGCACAATGGGTCCGACTCGTACCGCAATGAAAGACGCGGGCTTGACGGGCAAAGACATCGACAAAATTATTCTCGTCGGCGGCTCAAGCAGAATTCCCGCCGTCCAAAATGCGATTCGCGAAATTCTCGGCAAGGAGCCGTCGAAGGGCATCAATCCCGACGAATGCGTTTCAATCGGCGCGGCAATTCAAGGCGGCGTGCTTGCGGGCGAATTCGGCAAGGGCAACGAAATTCTCCTGCTCGACGTGACGCCGTTGTCGCTGGGCATTGAAACTCTCGGCGGCGTCTGCACGAAGATTATTGAACGCAATACGACCATTCCGACAAAAAGTTCGCAAGTTTTCTCGACGGCGGCTGACGGTCAAACCAGCGTCGAAATTCACGTCCTGCAGGGCGAACGCGAAATGGCGGCGGGCAATAAAACTCTCGGACGTTTCGTCTTGAGCGACATCCCGCCTGCACCGCGCGGCGTCCCGCAAATTGAAGTCACCTTCGACATCGACAGCAACGGTATCGTCAACGTCAGCGCGAAGGATAAAGGCACCGGCAAAGAACAGAAAATCACGATTCAATCTTCCAGCGGCATGAGCAAGGACGACATCGACCGCATGGTCAAAGAGGCGGCTGCTCACGAGGCTGAAGACAAACGTCAGCGTGAAGCTGCCGACGCCAAGAATGACGCCGAACACACCGTTTACCAGTCCGAAAAGACTTGCAAGGACTTCGAGGGCAAAGTTGACGACGAGCTGATTAAAAACGTCCGCACCGCCGCGCAGGCTCTCAAAGACAAACTTGAGTCCAACGCCGATACCGACACGCTCAAAAAGCTCACCGAGGAAGTCCGCCAAGCACTGTACAAGCTTAGCGAGGCTGCTTACAAAGCCGGCGCGATGAATCAGCAGGGCGAACCTAACGCCGACTTCACGCAACAGAATCAGCAACAGCAATCGAATCAGCAACAAGACTCCGCGTCTTCCAAAGACGACGACACCATTGACGCCGACTGGAGCGAATCCAAGAAATAATTCGTAACACGCAATTCACGGTTGGGGAGGGAGACAAATTCTCTCTCCCCGCTTTTTGATTAAGGAGCTGATTTTATGGCGGACAAACGCGATTATTACGAAGTGCTCGGCGTCACGAAAAATTCCACCGACGACGAAATCAAGAAGGCTTACCGCAAGCTCGCGCGCAAATATCATCCCGACCTGAACCGCGACAATCCCAAAGTTGCCGAAGAGAAGATGAAGGAAGTCAACGAGGCTTACGCCGTTTTGAGCGACAAGGATAAGCGCGCGCAGTATGACCAATTCGGGCACGCGGCATTCGGCGGCGGCGGTTACGGCGGTGCAGGCGGCGGCTTTACGGGCGGCTTCGACATGGGCGACATTTTTGGCGGCAACGGCG
>JADEZP010000093.1 GCA_015206805.1 Quinella sp. 1Q7
TTTTTTCAATCGTGTCGACGGCTCACAAGGCGATAAATTTCCCGAAATACGTCCGCAACGCGCCGTGTCAAGAAGTCGTGGAGGCAAACCCGTCGCTCGACAAGATACCGATTCTCAAGTGTTGGCCGCAGGACGGCGGAGCTTTCGTGACGTTGCCGCTGGTTTTCACGAAAAATCCCGCGACAGGTAAGCGCAACGTCGGCATGTACCGCCTGCAAAAGTTCGACGCGCGGACGACGGGTATGCATTGGCACATCCATAAGAACGGCGCGGAAAATTTCCGTGACGCAAAAAGTCTCGGCGCGAACAAAATCGAGGCGGCTGTTGCAATCGGCACGGATCCCGTCGTCACTTATGCCGCGACTGCGCCGTTGCCCCGCGACGTGGACGAAATGGTTTTCGCCGGCTTCCTGCGCAAAAAATCCGTCGAGCTCACCAAGTGCAAGACCGTCGACCTTGAAGTTCCCGCGACCGCCGAAATTATTTTGGAAGGCTACGTTGCAACTGATGAGCTCCGCCGCGAAGGACCTTTCGGCGACCACACGGGCTACTATTCGCTCGCGGACGACTACCCCGTTTTCCACGTCACCTGCATTACTCATCGCAAAAATCCGATTTACGCCGCGACCGTCGTCGGCAAACCGCCAATGGAAGATTGTTACATGGCGAAGGCGACCGAAAGAATTTTCCTGCCGCTGCTGCAACAACTCCTGCCCGAAATCGTCGATATCAACATGCCGCTTGAAGGCGTCTTCCACGACTGCGTTATCGTCGCGATAAAAAAACAATTCCCCATGCACGCCCGCAAAGTCATGCACGCGCTGTGGGGGCTCGGTCAAATGATGAACGTCAAAATGATTGTCGTCGTCGATTCGCACGTCAATGTTCAAGACTTGAGCGAAGTTGCGTGGCGCGTCTTTAACAACATCGACGCCGACCACGACCTTGAAATCGTTCACGGACCGCTTGACGTGCTCGACCATTCGTCGCCGTATGCGAAGTGGGGCGCGAAACTCGGCATTGACGCAACCAAAACTTGGGCGGAGGAGGGTCACGCTCGCGATTGGCCCGACGAAATCGAAATGTCTGCCGACGTCAAAGCCCGCGTCGATAATTTATGGGCGTCGCTGAATTTGGAGTGACTTTGATGAAAAATTTTTTCGACAAACTCCCGTGGCAAACGGTCTTCGCCGTATGCTTGGGGTTATTTTTTTTGCGCAATGTGCTCATGCCGACGGTCGCGGACGATTATTCTTACGCGTTCATTTGGGACGGCGACGGGCGCGGAAATTTACTTGACGGGCTGGACGGCTCGCGACTGCAACCAATCGAAACATTTGGCGACATCATTCAATCGCAGTGGTCGCATTACTTGACGTGGGGCGGTCGAACAATCGCGCACATATTCGTGCAACTGTTCGTGTGGGAAAATAATTTGCTCTTCGACGCGGCAAATACCCTCGTGTTCGCGGCAATGGTTTTGTTGCTGTTCAAGGCGGGCACGGGCTTGCCGCTGCGTGAGCTGAACAAAACGTATCTGCTGTTCATTTTGGCGGGACTGTATTTTTGCACGCCGACGCCCGTAATCACAACAATCTGGCTTACGGGCGCGTGCAATTATCTGTGGATGAGCACGCTGATAATTTTGTTCCTGTTGCCGTTCGTGACAGCTTACCGTCAACAAAAACTAGTCCCTTGTCCCTAGTCCCTATAATGGCGATACTCGGACTCTGCGCGGGCTGGTCGATTGAGCCGGGCTCGGCAGTCGCCGTGAGCTTGACAAGTTTATTCGTGCTGGACGCGTGGTTGAAAAAAAATCTTCAGCCGTGGATGAAAATCGGCTTCGCATTCCTGATTGTCGGCGCGGCGATATTGTTCCTGTCGCCGGGGAATTTTCAGCGGCTGGAGCTGACCAACGCGCTTGAGCCCGACGAACTTGTTCCGTCCGACGCGCAGTGGACGTTGCAAATGTTTGCGGTGAATTTCGTCGCGGGCTTCCTGCCGGACTTTTTGCGGGAGCTGATTTTGTTCGTGCCGATAATTTAGTACTTCGCGCGGGCTCAACGTTCGGAGGCGGTGTCGCGGCTGATATTGACGTTCGCGGGCGCGGCGGTAATGGTTTTGTCGGTGATGATGTTTTCGCCCGAATTTCCCGAACGCGCGGGCTTCCCGTCGACGATATTTTTATTGGTCGCGTCGCTTGCCGCACTGAAAGAAATTTTGCCCGACGTGAAAAAATTTTGTCGCCGACACGTCAAGGGCGCGACGCTTGCCGCAGGAATTTTCGCCGCGTGGTGGACGCTGAACTTGCTCGGATGTTTTTACGTCGAATTCGATTTGCACAGGCAGTTCGCGGCGCGGGACGCTTACATTGCCGCACATAAACACGACGATTTGATTACGGTTGCGCCGCTGAAAGTTCCCGCGTGGGCTGACGAAATTTTGGGCTCGCGAACGTGGGACGCGCTGACATTTAAATTGGGCGGCGAATTCGACGACGTACCCGACGGAGATAGAAACGTGACCTTCGCGCGATACCACGGCTTGAAAAAAATTGTCGTCGCAGAAAATTCCCCGTGAGTAAATTTTTCATTGAGCACCCGACATCGCGCCGCTACTCGGAGTGTTCGTCGTGCCCGTATCGTTTGCGCTGATTGTGAGGCGAAAAAATGTTTGACAAAATTAAAATGCCGCAGGGTTTTCGTATGAACGCGGCAAAAGATTTAAGCAATCGTAACGTCGGAGCGCGACTGCAGGGTCAAGCGTCACGCTTGCCCGCGTGGCTCGTCGTGAGCTTGTGCGCGGGAACATTCTTAATCATGAACTTGTTGACGCCGATGTTCGGCGACGATTATGCGTATTCGTTCATTTGGGACGGAGCGCACGACGGCAACTTCCAAAACAACGTCGGCAGGCTGGAGCGGCTCAAATCGCTCGACGACATCATTCAATCGCAGTGGGCGCATTACTTGACGTGGGGCGGTCGGACGGTCGCGCACATATTCGTGCAATTTTTCTGCCTGACGGGCAAATTGTTCTTCGACTTCATGAACTCGCTGATTTACGCGGCACTTGCCCTGCTGATTTACTCGACGGCGACGGGCAAACTCGACGTAACGAACTTCGGCGGCGGACGGTTACTGTGGATATTTTTCGCAATGTGGTGGTGCATTCCCGAATTTTTCCAAACGTCGCTGTGGATGACGGGTGCTTGCAATTATCTGTGGATGGGCGCGGTGCAGTTGGCATTCCTGTTGCCGTTCTCGCTGACGTATTGGCGGAAAAATTTTTGGACGAACGAATCAATCGGCATGATACTTTTGATGGCGATACTCGGACTTGCGGCGGGCTGGTCGAACGAATCGGGCGGCGCAATGATAATTTTCCTGACGTTCCTCGCGCTGATATATTTCCGTTCACAAGGTCGGCTTGAGCAGTGGATGATCGTCGGCTTCGCAATGGCACTTGTCGGTTACGCGTTGATGATTCTCGCGCCCGGCAACGTGCACCGTTTCCAAATTGATTCGGACTTGACGGAAGAAACTTTATTCTCGGCGCAGATGTTCATTGACAATTTCGAGAACGGCTTGCGGGAAATAATTTTCAGCGACGTGCCGTTGTTCCTGCCGATAATCGCGTACTTCATGCGCGGGCGCAAAACTCCCGAAACGTCGCGATTTATCTTGGCGTTCGCGGCGGCGGCAGTGCTGTTGCCGTGCCTGCTGATGTTCGCGCCGGAATTCCCTGCGCGGGCGGCATTCACGTCGCCGATATTCTCGCTGATTGCCTCGGTCGTCGCGCTGGAGCAAACGCGAATTCACCTGCCGTCGAAAATATTTTCCGCCGCGCTGATACTGTGGCTTGCAACGACGATTTATGCCGTGGGCGTCGATTGGTCAGTTCATTCGCAAATGGCGGCGCGTTATGAATACGTCGACGAACACAAATTCGACCCGCTGATTGTCGTCGCGCCGATTGATTTGCCCGACATCGAGCATTACATTTATTGGAAGTGGACGCTTGACGAATACGCGCGCTTTTACGGAGACTTGACGCCTTACCGCCACGACTTCAACAACCGCAACATCACTTACGCGCAATATTACGGCTTGAACGAAATTATTCTGGACGAGGCGGCTTGGAAAAAATTGCCGCAGTTCACGCTGTATTGACGGAGGAATTTTCATGGACAAAATAACAATCATCGTGCCGTGCTACAACGAGCAGGAAGTTATCGACCTGTTCTATCCCGCCGTGCAAAAACACGTCAGCAAAATTCCGAACTGCGCGTTCAATTATATTTTCGTCAACGACGGCAGCCGCGACGCCACGCTTGAAAAACTTCGCGCCCTTGCCGCCGCGCACGACGACATAACTTACTTGAGTCTGTCGCGCAACTTCGGCAAGGAATCGGCGATGATGGCGGGCATTGACTACGCCGACGGCGACGCCGTTATCATCATGGACGCCGACCTTCAGCACCCGCCCGAAGCTGTCGCCGAGATGGTCAAGTGGTGGCGCGAAGGTTACGACGATGTTTGCGGCAAGCGCGTCGACCGTGCGGGCGAGACGTGGCTCAAACGAACATGCGCGAATATTTTTTACGCCGTCATGAAAAAATTCAGCACGTCCTACGAAATGCAGCGCGACGTGGGCGACTTCCGACTGCTCGACCGCCGTTGCATTGAGGCGTTGCGGCTCATGCGCGAAAATCAGCGTTTCACGAAGGGGCTTTTCACGTGGGTCGGCTACCGCAAAAAAGAAATCCCGTTTGAAGTTCAGCCGCGCGCCGCAGGTACGACGACGTGGAATTTTCTATCGCTGTTCAATCTGGCAATGAAGGGCATGACGTCCTTCACGACCGCGCCGTTGCGATTGATGACGTTCCTCGGCGTAACGGTCTCTTGCGGCGCAATGATTTACATGCTGTTCACGCTGATAATGGCGTTGCTTTACGGTGACCCCGTCGCGGGCTATCCGACGCTGATAACGGTTATGTTGTTCCTCGGCGGCACGCAACTTTTGGCACTGGGAATTATCGGCGAATACCTCGGACAAATCTTCCACGAATCCAAGCAACGCCCGATTTACCTAATCGACGAAATCAACGGCGAACGCATGATTTACAAGCCGCACCGTGTCCCGAACGAACGGGGCTTTACTCCGCGCGATTAAACGTCGTCGCACAAAAAAGCCGCCCGAAATTTTTGGGCGGTTAATTTTTTGCAATCTGTAAAAAAAATGACGCCGTCTTGCAAACAGACGACGCGTGATTTATAATTCGGTTGCTTGTTGCCAATGCGGCACGGGCGGTTGAATCCAAAGCCCTCGGAAAGGGGGCGACGCTTATGAAGCGCGTGGTCTGGTTCATAATCAGAACAGCTGCTATCACGGGAGCATTGCTTTTCGCTATGAGCGGAACAGCCGCCTGAGTCCCAATCTCAAACGGCTGAAGTTCAAACCTTGCAATAGATATGATGGGGGCAAAACCGCCTGACAAGCACATCGCCTCGCGTGCACTGCGCGGGGCATTTTTTGTTGCTGTCGACGAAATTATAATCGACGCGAAAATTTTTGGCAAGAAAATTTTTTACGTCAGCGCGAATTCGATATGATTGACGCCGTCGGCGAAGGTGTGCGAATAATTTTTCGACAGGTTATGCAAAATCATCGCGCCCAAATTGTCCTCGTCGACCTCGTCGTCGAAATCTTTGTCCAGCGGATTGTACGACTTGCCCGCGCAGGAAAATTTAATCTCGACGCCGGTGTCGACCTCGGCATAAGTCACGTCCAGCGAAATTTGAACGGCGTCGCCTTCGCACGCATGGTCAAGCATGTCGTAAATCAGCTCCTCACAACAAAGTTGCAGGCGATTGGTTTTGCGCGCGCTCAAGCCGTATTTTTCCGCGAACATCTGAATTCCGCCCTGCATCTTCGGCAGGTCGAAGGCGCGTTCGGAAATTTCGTAGCTGAAATATTTTTGCTTGTGAATGAACGCGACAGTCTTGGGACGTTTCGGCGCGTCGAAAATTTCTGCGGGCGTGCCCTGTTCGTAAATGACGCCGTCCGCGAAAAAAAGTATCCGCGTCGACACTTCGCGGGCGAATTTCATTTCGTGCGTCACAATCAGCATCGTCAAATCCTGCTTGGCGAGCATACGGATAACCGCGAGCACTTCGCCGACCATTGTCGGATCGAGCGCGCTTGTCGGTTCGTCGAACAGAATCACTTTCGGATTCATCATCAGACTGCGGCAAATGGCGATACGTTGCTGTTGTCCGCCCGATAAAAATTCGGGGTAAGAGTCCGCCTTCGACGTTAAGCCGACCTGCGCAAGCAAGCCCATTGCCTTTTCGCGGGCGTCGTCGGGCGACATGCCGAGGAGTTTTATCGGCGCGACCGTCAAATTTTCCATAACGTTCATGTGCGTGAACAGGTTGAACTTTTGCCAGACCATGCCGAGCTTGCGGCGGACGCGGTCAAGGTCGACATTGGGCGCGGTGAGTTCTTCGCCGTCGACGAAAATTTGCCCGGCATTGGGCGTTTCGAGCAACTCAACACAGCGCAGGAAGACGCTTTTGCCGCAACCGGAGCCGCCGATTATCGCGATACGTTCGCCCGCCTCAACGATAAGGTCAATGCCGCGCAGAACGTCGAAATTGCCGAACGACTTTTTCAGCCCGCGAACTTCAAGAATACTCATTGCGTCGCCTCCGAATCAGCGTAAAAACTTAAGGGGCGCGCATGGACGCGCGCCCTGCGTCGCCGCCGTTAGAAAACGTGACGTTTTCGTAGGCGGCTGTCTTTCTTTTTGCTACTTTTTCTTTGGACAAGCAAAGAAAAAGTAGTTCACACAGACCGTCTCAACGTTGAGAAAGACACGCGGGAAAATTTTTTTGAACACCGACGCCGACACGAACGGCAAGTCCAACGGGAAATAAATTATGCTGTCCGCGTCCTTGATGATTCGATTCGCCATTTCGTAGCCCGAAGTTGTCACGACGGAAACGAGGATTGGCGACTTGGGAAATTCGCGGCGGAATTCTTTTATCAGCGGACTAGTCGCCACAATCTCACCGACAGACGCCGCGTGCACCCATATACAATTTTTTTTTGCCACGGGGTCGAGTGCACCCTTTGGAAAAAATCCGAAGCTTTGTTTGATTCGCTCGACGAAACCGCGCTCACGTATCGAACGAATCATGAACACGGGGATAATTAGAATCACGACGAGTATCGCCGCTAGATTGTAAAGTAATTGCAATGAACGCGCTCCTTAACATAAAAATTTCGTTGATTATAACACACCGCATAAAATTTTCACACGTAGTAAAAAAAAATCTGTAGTATGTGATATAATCGGGAAAAATTTTTAGTAAAGGAGTTAGTCAAGTGTCTGCGAGAAGAATTTTTATAATCTGCCTAGGCGGCTTGCTTTTAAACCTGTCTGGCTCGGCATTCACGCAATATTTTAATTTGCCTGTCTACCTCGACGCGGCGGGCACGATTTATATTGCGGCTCTCGGTGGCTACGTTCCAGGTATTGCTGTCGGATTCTTCACTAATCTTATTAAAGCTTATTTCGTAGCCCCCTCAGAAATGTATTACAGTTCCGTTAGTATCTTCATCGCAATTTTTGTAGCGTTCTTTGCTCATAAAGGTCATTTCAATAGCTATGCCAAAGTTTTGCTCTTGGTTTTCCCATTGACTTTAATAACGGCTACTACTGACATGCTGTTAGAAGACTTTTTGCACACGACTAACTTCTTCAAATCTCTTCAAAATTTTCAAATAGACTTTAAAGGAAATCTCTTGTACGAATTCACTGATAAGTTCTTTTCAATGCTTATGGCGATTGTTCTTTTGAAGTTTTCGTCACCGAACGTCAAGGAAGCATTGCATCGCTTGGGAAAAAAGCAAGCACCTCTACCTGATAAAATGAAACAGGCCTTGAGCACGAAAAATTACTTATCCGCCTCATTACGCACTAAGACACTTGCAATCTTATTATTAAGCGCGCTCTTCGTTTCAATTTCTATCGCATCTATAAGTTACTTGCTCTTTAAAGACGCCGCCGTTGAAGACCGTATTAAAACTGCTGACGGAATGAACGCGGTCATCTTGAGTTATATAAACCCTGATCACATTGACGAATACATACAGCTTGGTCGAAACTTTGAAGAGTACAAGACGATTGAAAAACAATTCTACACCATAAAAAATGGCAACACTTCCATAAAATATATTTACGTCTACAAAATCGAGAACGACGGTTGTCGCGTTATCTTTGACCTGAGCACCTCTGCTTTTGAAGGCGATAACCCTGGCGAACTGATTCCCTTCGATAAAGATCTTGATAAATATATTTATGATTTAAAGGCGGGCAAACCCATTCCGCCGATAATCACTGACGATGACGAATACGGCTATCTCCTTACACTTTATAAGCCGCTTTACGACGTGAACGGCAAATGTCAATGTTACGCAATTATAGATTTATCAATGGATATTCTTTCCGAATATGTCCATACGTTCGTTATTAAGTTGATTGTGTTGTTCATTGGCTGTTTCATATTTATCTTTGCTATAGGTTTTTCGTTCGTAGAAAACAATATCATCTTGCCCGTCAACAGCATGGCTTATTGCGCTAGGATTTTATCTTATACCAGCGAATCGGCTCGCGAAAAGAATGTTGAACTGATTAAGAACTTGAAAATCAAAACGGGCGACGAGATAGAGCATTTGTATCATTCCTTCCTGAAGATGACGGAAGATATCGTGGAATATTTGCAAAGTCTACAACAGGCTAAGATGAAAGTCGCTGATATGCACGTTAAAGTTGTTGCTATGGATAAGATAGCGCACAAAGATTCCTTGACGGGCATTAAGAATAAAACCTCTTACGTTGAGACGACGTTAATGCTTGATAAGAAGATTACCAATAATGAGGCGGTAGAGTTCTGCATAATAATGGTCGACGTGAACTATCTTAAAAAAGTCAATGACACCTACGGACACGAGCGCGGCAATGAATATTTGATTAATGCTTCCAAGTTAACTTGTTCGGTTTTTGGCGAAGAGCATGTTTATCGCGTAGGCGGCGATGAATTCGTTGTGATAATCGAAGGCGATAAAGTTTCGTTGTGCAAGTACTTCGTGAAACAATTCAACACGGAGATGACGCGTAAAAATGCCAGTGACGCACTTGAGCCGTGGGAAAAAGTTTCGGCGGCGATTGGCGTTGCTTATTATCAACCAGGCGTCGATAAGACAGCCGATGAAGTCTTTAAGCGGGCAGATGCTCTAATGTACGAGAACAAGTTGGCAATGAAAGCCGCAAGGACTGATTGACATGAGAAAAAGTTACATGCCAACTCCGATTTTGATATGCATCGCGGCAATAGCTTTGAACTTGTGCGGAATGTTCGTCGTTAAAAGTTTTGAGCTACCGTTATACTTAGACACAGTCGGAACGATTTTTGTTGCCATGATGAGCGGCTACGTTCCGGGCATCGTCGTTGGATTCGCCACGCATATTCTAGCATCATTCGGCGACGAAGCAGAAATGTATTATTGCTCGGTTAATATCTTCGTTGCGATTTATACGACGTTCCTTGCGCGACACGGCTTCTTCAAAAATTTTTTAAAGACCGTTCTGGCAATTCCTGCGTTAGCGTTGCTGTCGATAATCTTAAGCGAAGTCATCGGAAAATTTTTGTTTTGCACGGGCGTCGTCGAGGCACTAAACCAGATTCAAATTCATTTCGTGACAATCTTCTTGCAAGAGCTTGCCGATAAGGGCTTGAGTATCTTAGTAGCGTTCGCGCTTATGAATTTCCTTCCGACGCAGGTAAAAAATATTTTTCGCGGGCTCGGACGAAAACAGGCTCCTTTAACTGACGAAATGAAAAACGCGGTTTATAAACGCAAATGCCCGTCATCGTCGTTGAGAGTAAAAATCCTCCTAATCTTGACTTTGACTTCGCTTTTTATCGCGGTGTCGATAGCGTCAATCAGCTACAGGATTTTTGAGGAGGCAGCAGTTGCAGCGCAAATAAAAATCGGCGAGGGCTTAGCGACTATTGCCGCGCGCGAAATTGATACGGCTAAAGACTTCAAAACCTTTGAACAAAATCTCGACAACATAAAGGCAGCAAATTCCGATGTAAAAAGTTTGCGCGTCGAAAGATTTTATGAAGGCGAGTTGCCTAACCCGACAATCTACGACGACGGCAACGAACGCCGCTTGGTGATTTGCAAGCCCGTTTACGATGAGACGGACAAGATTCAAGGTTGCGTCGTGATTGAACTTTCTTTGGAAATGATTGAGGATTACGGCAGGACTTTTACTGCTAAGGTGCTGGCGTTGTTTTCAGGTTGCTTCGTGTTCGTCTTCGTAATCGGCTTGCGGTTCGTGGAAAATAATATCGTTCTGCCGGTCAACACCATGGCTTATTGCGCGAACAACTTTGCTTACGACAACT
>JADEZP010000168.1 GCA_015206805.1 Quinella sp. 1Q7
CACGGACTGCAAACCTCCGAAACGACGTTGATATTTTGCGCGTAAGCGAAGTAATGCCAATCGCTCACGCCGAAAAAAACTAAACAGCGCGTGCCCAATGCCGTCGCAAGATGAATCAAGCCGCCTTCGCAACCGACGTGCAACAAGCTGTTCGCCAAAATGTGTTTCGTAAGTTCCAAGTCCCGACCCGAAAAATTTTTGTCGACGTTGGGAATTTCCCGTTCGTCACTGCCGCCGACCTGCACAATCGTAAGCGCGGGGAAAATTTTTTTGACGGCGGCGACATACTCGACAAGATAACGCATCGGCCACGCCTTAGCCTTCGGACGTACCTCGTTGCGGCTGATGTTCGAGTAAATCGTTATGTAATGACCGAGCTTGAGCGCGTCGAAGGCGGCTTGAAATTTCGGCGCGACTTTGAGCCAAGCACCGTCCTCGTGAATGTTGAGCACGCCGCCACTCGACAGGAAATGATGAAAATTTTTGTTCAGTATGCGCGACATTGCAACGTTTCGCAGCGGTGCCGAGTAACTCCACGGCTTGAAGTCGAAAAAATTTTCTTGATTGTATTCCTCCAGCCGCTCCATCGTCGACAAAAGTTTCGGCGCGTCAATTTGCAGGCGTTGACCGTTGAGCGCGTCCCATACGACGGCATGCGTGCCCATAACCCACAGCGCAAGGTCGTAGCGGCTGAAAAATTTTTTGTACAGCTCAATGTCGTCGACAATCGAATTCAAATTGGGACTGTCGCCGTAGAACGCTTCGGCAAAGGCGTGATGATTCGGTCGCATGCAAAAGATATCGACGCGGCAATTCGGCGCGAGCTCAATTATCGCGTCGAAAACTTTCCGCGCGACGACCGAATCGCCCAGCCCGTGCATGAATCGGAAGGCAACGGACACTTCGTCTGACTCGAACGCAAAATTTTCAGCCACAAAAAAACCTCCCCGATTGTATTCGGGAAGATTTTAAACGTTCGCGGCGATATTGTCACGAAAATTTTTGTCAGGATTTTATTGCGGCTTTGGCGACGAGCTCAAGGAGTTCATCGACCTGTTCAGATTTTTCGACGCCGGTCTTGCACCACACGGCAAAATGTTCGCAGTTGTGCAAAAGCAGATTGTAACCGTGTTCGCCGAGGCGTGAGCGTGCGCGGTCGACAGTCTCTTTCGGCGAGTAAAGTTTCCCGCGTTCGCCGAAGATTAAATCGTAAATCGCCTTGGCACCGAGCAAAATTCCGACTGCGGACTGCGAACGAATTGCCGCGCCGATAACGCCCGTCGGCAAAATGGCGGACTCGACATTGCGGCGGGTGCCGTCGCTGTCGAAAAGGCAAACGTAACAATTCCTGCCGCCGTCCAAAAATCTTGTCAACGAAGTTTCGCGAATCACGCCGTCGAAAGCGTCGCCGCCGTCTTTCGTGTAGTGAATGACTTTTCGATTGCCGGAGCAAATGCCGAAATGTTTGTAGCCGAAAATTCCGCAGTCGCGCTCGACATAAATCACGTCGCCAAAATTAATCGCAGTCACAACTTAAATCCTCGCGTCGGAAGTTCAGCCTTCGGGCGCAATTTTGGTGCGCAAGGAGCGAACGCCGTCTTTAGTCTCAAGGACGACGATACCTTTAATCGGATTGTGCGTGGCGGCGTCCATTGTGACTTTGCCGGTGCCGACTTGCAAGTCTTTAATCGACTCGATGTTGGCGCGGATTTTTTCGGAATCGGTGCCGTCGCGTTCAATGGCGTTGATTAACATTTTGCCCGCGTCGTAGCCGAGTGCCGCGAAGACGTTGGGATCGGTCTTGTATTCGGCTTTGTAAGCGTTGATGAAACCTTGAACTTCGTCGTCGCCTTCAAAGTAGTGCGTGCAGAAGAACGTGTTGTTGAGCGCGTCTTTGCCCGCGATGTCGACAACTTTGCTGTCGTCCCAACCGTCGGTGCCGAGAATCGTTGCGGTTATGCCGAGTTCGCGAGCCTGCTTGACGATTTTGCCGACCTCTTCGTAGTAGGCGGGCACGAAGATAACGTCAGCGTTGGCAGTCTGAATTTTTGTCAACGCGGCTTTGAAGTCTTGGTCTTTGGCAAGGAACGCCTCTTCCATGACGACTTTGCCGCCGTCAGCCTCGAATTTCTCCTTGAAGATTTTGCCGAGACTCTTGGAGTAATCGGAACTTGAATCAAGGTACAGCACGGCAGTTTTTGCGTTGAGATCTTTGGCGGCGAATTGCGCCATAACTTCGGATTGTTGCGGGTCAATGAAACATGCGCGGAAGACGAACGGCTTGACTTGCCCGTTTTCGACAGTTACGTCGGGATTAGTCGCGGCGGGACCGATGACGGGAACTTTATTGTCGGCGGCAACTTGCGATTCGGCAATGACGTTTGCGGTGACGGCGGGTCCGATAATCGCGATAACTTTGTCGTCGGAAATGAGTTTAGTCGCGGCGTTGACGGATTCGGCGGCTTCGGATTTGGCGTCAGCCTCGACGATGCGAATTTTTTTGCCGTTAATGCCGCCGGCGTCGTTGGCTTCCTTAATCGCAAGCTTGAGCCCGTTATTGGCGTTCGCGCCGTATTGAGCGTGGTTGCCCGTGAGCTCGAAGTTTGCGCCGATAACAATTTCGTCGCCCGCCGCAGCAGGTTTATCGCCGCTTGTGCCGGCAGAATCGCCGCCGCCGCA
>JADEZP010000169.1 GCA_015206805.1 Quinella sp. 1Q7
GAGCGGACTTTTTCTTGGCTTAATCACTCTCGGCGACTTAGCAAAGACTACGAGCTGACGATTGCTTCTGCCGAGACCTTGATTAAGATTTCTCATATTCACACTTTGCTTAATCGTTTATGAACACTAATTCTCAGATTTCACGGATAAGCCGAATCGTCAATCGAATATGATTTCGTTGGCTTATGACGGGAGCATCGGCTCGACGTTCTATCAAAACACTCCGTGGTTCGCCAGCGAAAAAATTGTGTCGCTCAAATTAAAACACCACGCGCTTGACAGACATATCGCAATGTTTCTTTGCCGCCTGATTCACAATCAAAAAAACAAGTACAGCTACGGTTACAAATGGAGCGTCGGACTTCGCATGAATCGCGGAAAAATTCTTTTGCCCGTGACTGACGGCGGTGCGCCCGACTTCGAGTACATGGCGGCTTACGTCCGCAACATCGAGGAACATATCTTGCAACGTTACCGCGAATTTATTTCAATTGTGCCCCCCCCCAAGAAAATTCAATCGTTGAACGAAAAACTTTGGCGCGAATTTTTTATCGGCGAGCTGTTCCGATTGGAGGCGGGCAAATCTAAAGGGCTCACTCATCTTGCGGCGGACGAACGCGGCATTTCGTACTTGGGCGCGACCAATCGCAACAACGCCGTCTTGAGTTTCGTGCGCCCCGTGGAAGATTTGATTCAGCGCGGCAACTGCATTGCGTTTATCCGCAACGGCGAAGGCTCAATCGGCTATTCGGTTTACAAGCGCGAAGACTTCATTGTCACGAGCGACATCACGTGCGGTTACGCGGACTTCCTGAACGAATTCGTCGGGCTGTTCATTACGACAATTGCCGATAAAGTTCGCGGCAAATACAACTTCAACTACAAGCGGAGCGATTCGCGGCTCAAGCGCGAAAAAATTCAGTTGCCCGTGACTGACGACGGCGCGCCCGATTTTGCGTACATGGCAGCTTACGCGAAAAATCTTGTCGCGGAGCAATATCGCAGGTATTTGGCGTACATTGACGGCGAATAAAAAAATCCCCGCCGCGTTCGGCAGGGAGGGTGATTGTTCAACCGGCGTTCTGTTTTTTGCGGAGGGCAAGCAGTCGGCGTTCGGGGTGCATGTCGGTAACGATTCCGTCGGGGTAAAGGTCGCGGACTCTCACCATGCGTTTTAATTGTTCTTCGGTCAGCGGCGGAATGTCGCTGTAGTCGATGTCATCGTCCGACATTTTTTCCAACGCTTCAATTTCCGCCAGGTCTTCAGAAGTCAATTTCATCCCGGGATAAATACGCATTCTGACTAACATAGTAAATCATCCTTTCTTCTTTGTTGGCACGGCGAGCAGAGATAATTCTTGTTGCCTCGTCGCGTTCAGTGTAAATGACGAATAATAATTTTCCAACGCGTCCGATAGTTTTGTAACGAAGTTCCTCGTCGCTGTGAGCTTCGTCAATCGCGGTATATCGATTTTCGTCCAGAAAAACTTTCGCAGCAACTTGAAAGCTTATTCCGTGTTTCTTTTTGTTAATGGCGGCTTTGTTGGAATCCCATTCGACGAGCCGATCGCCAATTACCGTTTGCAATAGAATCACCCTGCCGAATTATATCACGTCGGCAAAGAAAAATCCCATCACTCGTCGGAGCGGCGGGACTTTTTTATGTGCGGACGGAAATTATTTGCTTTTTATGTAGTTGATGAGTCCGCCGGCAGGTGTCGCCCGTCGTGAGAATATCAGCGGCGAATGAACTGCGCGGCAAAAAAATTATCCCCGACGCGTGGTCGAGGATTTTTTTATGTGCGGCGGGAAATTATTTGCTCTTGATGTAGTTGATGAGTCCGCCGGCGTTGGCGATTTCCTGCACGAAGGCGGGCAGCGGGTGCGCGTGGAAGGTGTCGCCCGTCGTGAGATTTTCAATCGTGCCCGTGTCGGTATCGATTCGCAAAACGTCGTCGGCAGAAATTTTTTCGACGGCGTCACCGAGTTCCATGAGCGGCAAACCGATGTTGATGCCGTTGCGGTAGAAAATTCGCGCGAAACTTGCGGCAATGACGACGGGCACTCCCGACGCCTTAATCGCAACGGGCGCGTGTTCACGGCTGGAGCCGCAACCGAAATTTTTTCCGCCGACCATGATATCGCCCGCCTTGACGTTCGGCGCAAAAGTTTCGTCGATGTCAACCATGCAATGCTTGGCGAGTTCGGCGGGGTCGAACGTGTTCAGATAACGCGCGGGAATTATGACGTCGGTGTCGATGTTGTCGCCGTAACGCCAAACTTTACCTTCAAGCTTCATGACCGAAAACCTCCTCAGGCGCAGAAATTTTTCCCGTGACGGCACTTGCGGCGGCGACGAACGGGCTTGCAAGATAAACTTCGCTGTCGACGTGCCCCATGCGCCCGCGGAAATTTCTGTTCGTCGTGGAAACGCAACGTTCGCCCGCGCTCAAAATGCCCATGTAACCGCCGAGGCACGGCCCGCACGTCGGGCAGCTCACGACACAGCCCGCGTCAATGAACGTCTCAATCCAGCGGCAGCGCATTGCTTCCTTGTAAATTTCTTGACTGCCGGGGATGATTATGCAGCGCACGTCGGGATGAACTTTGCGCCCGCGCAGAATTCCCGCCGC
>JADEZP010000094.1 GCA_015206805.1 Quinella sp. 1Q7
ATTTCAGCCGGCGGAAATGGCAAAGCTCGTGTCAATCATGATTGCGGCGTCGTACATTGCCCTGCAAGTCAAGCGTGCGCGGGAGCTGGATCTGTTCACGGTGCAAATGGGCATAATCGCGGCGATTGCGGGCTTGACGGAGTTGGAGCCGGATTTGGGCACGGCGACGATAATTTTCGGCATACCGCTTGCAATGCTTATCGTGGCGGGCTTGCGGCGTGAACGCGTCTTGCAGTTGTTGCTTATGGGCGTCGTCGGCGCGGCAGTAATGATTTTCCGTGAGCCGTACCGATTGGAGCGACTGAAGATAACTTACGACCCGTGGTCCGACGCGCAAAATTACGGCTATCAAACGGTGCAATCGCTGTCGGCAATCGGTTCTGGTGAGCTGACGGGCATGGGACTGGGCGTCGGAGTGAGCAAATACGATTATCTGCCCGAAGCGCATACGGATTTTGCCTTCGCGATATTTTGTCAGGAGAACGGCTTTTTGGGCGCGATATTCGTATTCCTGCTGTTCGCGGCGTTCGCGGTGTATGCGGCACGAATCGCCAACAAAGCTCGCGACGAATACGGACAAGTTCTCGCAATGGGCATAATGCTTTTAATCGTCGGGCAGGCGATAGCAAATTTGCTCATGGTCGGCGGCATGACGCCCGTAGTCGGAATTCCCCTGCCGTTCATAAGTTACGGCGGCACGTCGCTGATAATTACAATGGCGGCAATCGGAATTCTCGTCAACGTCGGCAAACAGGGCGAAAAAGGCGGCTAGCAATGAAAATTTTTTTCATACGTCAGGAATGGTGATGGCTTATGAATATGGCATCCCTTCGACAAAGTGTTTCCATGCTGTTTATCGTTGCAGTTATGTCCTTTTCGGCAATAACTCACGCTGAAATTTACACCGGCGAAGGGTCTTACATTATGAGCGAGGGCGAAAATCTCGGCGTCGCCAAAGAACGCGCCAAAGCCGACGCCATACGCAATGCGTCCGAAAAAGCCGGCGTTTACGTCAAAAATTATACTCGTACAAAAAATCTAATGCTCGAAAAAGATATTATCGAAACGCTGACCGCCAATATCTTAAAATTAGTCGAAGCTCCAATATTTTTGCCGTATGAACAACTCGACAACCTCGAAGGTCTCCTGATTCGCGTTGTCGTCAAAGTTCAAATCAACGATTCGGATATAAACCGTTGGCTCAACAAAAATGAACAGGAAAAATCCTCGCTCGTATCGCAAAACGAATATCTTCGCAAGGCAAATGCCGAGCAGGAACTACAAATCGCCGAACTCAAACGCCAACTTTCTAATGCTAAAACAAAAGCAGACAAAGAAACTATCACTAAAAAATTTGTCGACGCAGATCAAAAATTTCTCTCTTATCAGAAGCTAGATGAGGCTCAAAGACTCTATGACAAAGGTGATTATGAATCGGTAATTGAAATTTGCACGGAAGCAATAGAGTTTAATCCCTACAATCCATTCCTTTACGGTTTACGCGGTCTGGCTTACTTAAATCTTAAACAATATGAACGGTCTGACGCCGATTCGGATAAATTTAAGGAACTTCTTCCTTACTTGAAAGCAGAAATTTACAAAGAGCGCGGCGACAATTATGCTCAATCTGGGCAATGTGAACTGGCTATTCAAAATTACAATAAAGCCATCGAAATTAATCCAAATGATGCGGAGTTTTATAGAGATCGCGGCATTGCTTATGTCAACTTTGCAGTACATTACATTACAAATAAGGATAGTGAACGTGCATTTGCAAATTATAAACTGGCAATTCAAGACTTCAACAAAGCCATCAAAATTAATCCGAATGATGCGGTTACTTGGGGGGCTCTCGGCACTGCGTGTTCAGCACTCGGACAAGATGAGCGGGCGATTATTGATTTTAACAGGGCTTTGAAACTAGATCCAAAAAATGCAGAAGTATACTTTAAGCGCGGTATGACTTACAATTTAATGGGGAATTTTGAATCAGCGATTTCTGATTACACAAAAGCCATTGAACTCAATCCGAATGAGGGTACCTACCGCATATTTCGCGGAATACTTTATCAAAAGATTGGCGAGTATGTAAAAGCACAAGTCGACTTCGCAAAAGCTAAACAACTCGGTTTCAACGGCTGAAAAAAATCCCTGTCGAAAGCGGCGGGGATTTTTTGTTGACAATGACCGTAAAGCGAATTATCCTTGCCACGAGGTGATTGAATTGAATTACGAAGCTGTTATCGGTCTGGAAATTCACAGCGAATTGAAGACTGCGACGAAAATTTTTTGCGGGTGCGCCACGACTTTCGGCGCGGAACAAAATACGCACGTTTGCCCCGTCTGCTTGGGATTGCCGGGCGTTTTGCCGACGATTAATCGGCGCGTGGTTGAGTTCGCCATAAAAGCCGGGCTCGCCACGAATTGCAAAATCAATCGCTACAGCAAATTCGACCGCAAAAATTATTACTATCCCGACCTGCCGAAGAATTGGCAAACGTCGCAATACGACCTGCCGATTGCTTACGCGGGACACGTGGAAATTGATGTTGACGGCGTGAGAAAGACCGTCCGCCTTACGCGAATTCACATGGAGGAGGACGCGGGCAAACTCGTCCACAGCGGCACGACGATTAAAGATTCCGCAAGCTCGAACGTCGACTACAACCGCACGGGCGTCCCGCTGATTGAAATTGTCAGCGAACCCGACATGCACTCCGCCGCCGAAGCCCGCGCCTACATGGAGAAAATCAAATCGATTCTCGAATACATCGACGTTTCAAATTGTCGCATGGAGGAGGGCAACCTTCGCGCGGACATCAACGTTTCACTGCGACCCGTCGGCTCCGACAAGCTCGGCACTCGCACCGAAATGAAGAACATCAATTCGTTCAAGGCACTCGAAGACGCGATTAACTACGAAATTGAGCGGCAGGCTGAAGTTCTCGACGACGGCGGCGTTATCGTGCAGGAAACTCGCACGTGGAATCCCGAACGCGGTATCACGCAGTCGATGCGCTCGAAGGAAGACGCGCACGATTATCGTTACATGCCCGAACCCGACTTGCCGCCGATTGTCACGACCGACGCGGAAATTGAGGCGTTCAGGAAGTCTCTGCCCGAATTGCCCGATGCTCGACGTGCGCGGCTGATAAAAAATTTCGGCTTGAGCGAATACGACGCGGGCATCATCACAAGTTCGCGGGCAATGGCTGAATATTTCGACGCGGTTATCGACGCGGGAGCCGACGCAAAATCCGCCGCCAACTGGATTATGGGCGACCTGTCCAAAAAGCTCAACGCGGACGGTTTGACGATTGAGCGTTCGCCCGTCGACGCACGCCGCCTTGCCGAAATGATTAAGCTCATTGCCGACGGAACTATCAGCGGCAAAATCGCCAAAACCGTTTTCGCGGAAATGTGGACGTCGCCCGATTCGCCCGCGCAGATTGTCAAAGCAAAAGGTCTCGTGCAAATTACTGACACGGGCGCGATTGAATCTGCCGTCGACGAAGTCATTGCCAAAAATCCTAAAGCTGTCGACGAATATCGCGGCGGCAAGAAAAAAGCTCTCGGCGCACTCGTCGGGCAGGTTATGAAACTCACGCGCGGCAAAGCTAATCCGCAACTGGTCAATCAGCTCCTCGCGAAAAAACTCGGCGCATAAAATTTTGACGCAGTTCACAAACTTAAGGGGCGCACATGGATGTGCGCCCACGATCGCCGCCGTTAGAAAGTAGATCACATACACAAAAGTTAATTCGACGCTTGAATCAGCAAATCGCCCGCCCCGTGCGCAACGGGGAATTTTTTATTGCGCGCGAACTTGTCGACTTGCTTGCCATTGTCTGATATAATCGCCCGAAAAAAGGAGGCGTGCGCTCAATGAAACAAGTTGGCATTTTCGGCAAGCGCAAAAGCGGCAAATCCGCGCTGATGTACGCGCTTACCAGACAAAAAATTATTCAGGACGCGTCGTTCAGCGCAATGGAAATCAGCGGCGTGACGAAGGTTATGCTCGTCGATACGGTCGGTGTCGACGTTGAAGGCTCCACCGCCGAAAAATCCGCGCAAAGCGTGGAAGTCGCGCTGATGTTGATAACGGACGATTCGTTTGAGCTGGAACTCGGCTGGATAAGCAAACTTCGCAAGGGCGGCTCGTCGGTGATTGTCGTGATAAGTCGCGCTGATTTGTTCGCGGACGGCGGCGCGGCATTGGCGGCGGCTGTCGAAGAAATTTCCGGTCAAAAAGTTCTGTGCGTGAGCGCGGAAACCGGCGCGGGCGTCGCGGAACTCGATGAGGAGATAAATCGTCGTCTCAAGGAGTGATAACGTTGCTTAGAAAAATTCTTGCTCTGACAATTTTTTGCATGACGATTATTTTCACGGCGCACAACGCCTGCGCGGCAACAGATTGGTTTTGGCTCGACAGCAACGACAAATACAGCAAATACTTCGACGCCAATTCCGTGACGATTAACAAAAAAGTCGTCACGCGCGACGGCAGGGAAATTGCCATTGAGATTGAGGCGTGGACGAAAACGACTTACTCCTACGACGGCGCGGCGGAGACAATCAGAAATTACGGCATCCAAAATATTTTGCCCGACCCGCGCAAGTTGTCCTACAGCTTGGCACTGCTTAGGGTCAATCCGCAAAATCGCACGTTGCAATACGTCCGCGAAGATTTTTACAACGCAAGCGATCAAGTCGTCTGGTCGAAGGCTGAAGGTCGCGTCAAGGAAATTAATTCGCAAACGTTCGACGAGGAATTTTACTGCGCGATTGTCGACGAGGTTTTTCAGCTGGGCGAACGCGACCGTAAACGTGCGCCGACTGCCGAGCGTTGGATTGACTTGTGGACGTTCACCGATAACGAGGGCGCGACAACGACACTTTCCGCCGACACGACGACCATGCGGCTCAAAGGCTCCAACTTGATTCTGTGGGAGTGGCAAGTCACGAAAAATCCCGCCGGCAAAACTTCCGAAATCCGCTTCATGAAAAAAGCCGTCAACCTTACGCAGGGCACCGAGGTCATCAAGGACGGTCAAGTTTGGACGCCGAACGAATCGTGGCACGAACTCAAGGACGAATACGGCGGGGCTTACCGCATGATTAAAAGCAACGAGCCCGACTACAAAGGTCTTGTGCGGCTTCGCGCCTACGTCAAGAACAATCACAATTGGGTTACCCGCTATTCGCTGGAGTGAGGAGGTAACGACTTTGCCGATAAAAATTCCGAACAACCTGCCCGCGACGCACATACTTGAGGGCGAAAATATTTTCGTCATGGACGCCGACCGAGCCTACGCGCAGGACATTCGCCCGCTGAAAATTCTGATACTCAACCTAATGCCGATTAAGTCCGTCACCGAAACGCAACTGCTTCGACTGCTGGGCAACACGCCGTTGCAGGTCGAGGTCGATTTTATTTACACGCGCACTTACACGCCGACGCATACTTCCCGCGATTATCTGACCGAATTTTACGGGACGTTCGACGACGTTCGCGGCAACAACTACGACGGCTTCATAATCACGGGCGCGCCCGTTGAGTTGCTTGACTTTGAGGACGTTGCTTATTGGCGGGAACTCGTCGAAATTATGGATTGGAGCAAGTCGCACGCGTGGTCGACGTTCCACATTTGCTGGGGTGCGCAGGCGGCGTTGTATCATCATTACGGCGTGCCGAAATACATAATGTCCGCGAAGTATTCGGGCGTCTACAAGCATCATCTTTGCGTTAAGCACGAAAAACTTCTGCGCGGCTTCGACGACGAATTTTTTGTGCCGCATTCGCGATATACCGACGTTCGCCGCGCAGATATCGAGAAAGTTCCCGCGCTGACGATTTTGGCGGAGTCTGACGATGTCGGAGTTTATGCCGTTGCAAATTTGGAGGCGCGGCAATTTTTCATCACGGGGCACGCCGAATACGACCCGAACACTTTGCTCAATGAATATGTTCGCGACGTCCGCGCAGGGCTCAATCCCGACGTGCCGCAAAATTATTTTCCCAATGACGATCCGTCGCGTGAGCCCGTCGTAAAGTGGCGGAGCGTGGCGCACCTGCTTTTTGCCAACTGGCTGAATTATTACGTCTATCAAGAAACGCCCTACGAGCTGGAGGCAATCAGCAGTAAATCGTTCTACTAAGTCCGGAGGATTTCATGGACATTTTACCCATATTGTTCCAAATGTTTCTCGTCGCGTTCTTGATAGCAATGAACGGCTTCTTCGTCGCGGCGGAATTTTGTTGCGTGAAGATGCGCCCGTCTCGCCTTGAAACGCTGATACAGGAAGGCAACACTCGCGCCCGTTACGCGAAAAAACTAATCGACGAACTCGACGAGGCATTGTCCGTCACACAGCTGGGCATAACGCTTGCGTCGTTGGGTTTAGGCTGGATTGGTGAGCCGTTCGTCGCGGAGCTTATCGCGCCCGTAATTCACGCGCTGGGCTTCGGCGAGACGGTCGGGCACACAATTTCATTCGCGCTTGCCTTTTCGCTGATAACGTCAATGCACATCATCCTTGGCGAGCTGACGCCGAAGTCAATGGCAATAGCGTCCGCCGAAAAAATTTTGCTCAATATCGCCGTGCCAATGACAATTTTCTGGAAGGTCATGTATCCGTTCGTGTGGCTGCTCAATAAAACCGCGACGTTCGTAAGTCATCACTTGGGCTTGTCGGTTGCGGGCGAAGGCGAAGTCGCGCACAATCCCGAAGAAATTCGCCTGCTCATGAAGGAGAGCCGCAAGCAAGGTCTTGTCGACGACACGGAGGTTGATTTTGTCGATAACGTCTTTGACTTCACGGAGCGCAACGTTCGCGAAATTATGGTGCCGCGCCCCGATATGGTTTGCCTGTATCTCGACAAGCCCTACGAGGAAAATCTTGCGACGATTCTTGATGAGGAAATGACGCGCTACCCGATTTGCAACGAGGACAAAGATCATATCGTCGGCTTCCTGCACATCAAGGATTTGATTAAAGTCATGCTTCAGGGCAAGCGCAGACCGTCGCTCAAGAAGTTGGCGCGCAAAGTTTTCTTCGTGCCCGAAAGTATGGACGTTAGCGTTTTGCTTGAGACCATGCAGAAAAATCGTTCGCAGTTGGCAATCGTCGTCGACGAATACGGCGGCACGGCGGGCATGGTCACGATTGAAGACGTTATCGAGGAAATTGTCGGCGACATTCAAGACGAATTCGACGAGGAACGTCCCGATGCCGAAAAGCGCGACGATAATCTTTACTCCGTCGATGCGAAGATGTTGCTTGAGGAGCTTGAAGACGAATTCGACATTTCGATTGACGACGAGGACGTTGACACAATCGGCGGCTGGCTCAATGACAAACTCGGCGGCGAACCGAAGGTCGGTCAATCTGCGGCGTGGGAGGGCAACACCTTTTACGTCGAGGAGGTCGATGGCTTGAGGATAACACGCGTGCTGATTCGTCTTGCCAAGGACAAAATCGACGCTGACGACGATTAGACAAAAATTTTACACCGCACGAAAGCAAGACGACTTACGGTCATTAAAACGTTGAATAGAACACCCGTTGGATGCAACGTCACGTTGCCGCGCGTGCTGATTCGTCTCGCCAAGGACAAAATCACTGACGATTGACATAAAAAAATTTTCCCGTCACTCGCAATGAGCGGCGGGAATTTTTTTGCGCGGAAGTCTCAAGCCTCCGAATTTTTGCGCCCTTTGGTGATGTTCTTGGCAATGTCGATGAACAGCTTGCCGTCGAGATGGTCAAGTTCGTGCTGAATGCAACGTGCAAGCAAGCCTTCCGCCTCAAGCGATTTTTTCTTGCCGAAACGACTGATATACTCCACGCGAATTTTCGCGGCGCGTTCCACGTCGCCGAACAGATCGGGGCACGATAAACAGCCCTCGTTGTCGACGACGCTGCCTTCACGGTAAGTGATGACGGGATTAATCAAATCGTGGCGGGCGTTGTGATTTTTAACGTCCACGTCGACGACGCAAACTCGAATCGACTCGCCGACTTGCGGCGCGGCAATCCCGACGCCGTCGCTTGCGTACATCGTTTCCGCCATATCGTCCAAAAGTTTGCGCAGTCGTTTGTCAATCTTTACAACGGGCGCGCAAACCGTCTTCAAGACAGGGTCGCCCGCCGTCCGTATCGTAAGCAAAGCCATATGCCGAAACCTCCAATCAATATTCGTTGAGCTGAATCGCGACGTCGGCAGTCTCACGCGTGCGCTTGTTAATCGCTTTGAGTTGCATGAGCCCGCTTTTGTCAATCGTCATGGTCAGCAAAATTTCGTCGTCCTTGCGACTGTCCTTGAGCCCGCGAATTTCAATCTTGCCGATATGCACGCCGTCTTTGGGCAGATAAATTTCGTCGGCGCATTCGGATTCGTAAATCTCGATTGAAATATACGTGTCGTCGTCAATGTTGTAAGACGTGGACTCGGCACTTGCGGGCAGGGCGTCGCCCTTGTAAATCAGATTGTAAATCCGCAGACGTTTCCTGTCGTGATACTTGGAAAAATTTTGGACGTACTTCGCGCCGTAAGAAAATTTGCAGATGTCGTGCAGGAAGGTCGTTTCCGTCACGTGCTCGGAATAAATCGCCGCGCCGAAGGCAATCGCTTTTTCCGGCTCGAAAAGTTTTATCGCGATGTCGGGATAATTTTTCTCGAACGCCTTGCGCACCTGCGGCATATTGGAGCTGCCGCCGACGCAAACGATATAATCGATTTTGGTTGAGCAGTTGCGCTTGAGTTTGTCGACCATGCGCATTGTCTCTTGCAGGAGCTCGGCGGAAATTTTTTCAAACTCCGTGCGCGTAATCTCGAAGTCGTACAAGTCGCCGTCAAGGTCAATGCACGACGCAACCTTGTCCAGCCGCGACAGGTCGTGCTTGATGTTTATCGCCTCCGCCAAAATTTTACTCTCTGCGCGGGCGTCGAACGTGATTGTCGAATCTTGAGCGCGACACTTGCGCTTGATGAGTTCCGTCAAAAGTTTGTCCCAGTCTCTGCCGCCGATACGCCGCATATCCGAATCAATGACGTTGTACCACTCGCGGGCAGTCGAATCGGCTCGGACAATCGCAACGTCGCACGTCCCGCCGCCCAAGTCGTAAACCAGCACGGTTTTTTTATCTTCGGCACTCGGCGCGTTGAAGTAAGCGATTGCGGCGGCAACGGGCTCGCGAATGAATCCCAGCACCTTCAAGCCCGCTTCCTGTTGAGCGGCGTCGCGAATCAGTTGGAGTTCTCGCAGGGTGAATGCGGCGGGCACGGATATTATCGCGCCGTCAATCTGCCGCGACACAAGCTGTTTGCGCTCAATTTCCTCGGCGGCAATGCGTTTAATCTCCGCGATGATTTGCCCGACGATTTGCTGTTTGCTGAAGATTTTGCCGTCAAAAACGAATTCGCGCTTATTCGGGTTGCTGATTTCCATTTTGACGTTGCGCACGACGTTGGCGGGCTTGAGCTTGCCGCGATTGTCGGCGGGTGTGCCGATAACGACGCCTTGCCGCCTGTCGAAATAAAACACCGACGGCACTCCGTATTGACCGCCGGGCAAAAGCGTCGCGGCGTTATCGTTTATCATGCCTGCGGGAAGTGAAAAGCTCGTGCCGAAGTCAATCCCAATCTTCATGCGGATTTACCTCCCGAAAAATTTTCGTGCGGGCGCGGCAACTTCAACCTCCGCCTTGCGCAGGACTTGACCTTTGCAGACGAATCCAACGCGCAGAATTTTTGATACGGTCGCGCCGTCGACGAATCAATCTTCATGCAAAGTCACCTCCCGAAAAATTTTCGTGCGGGCGCGGCAACTTCAACCTCCGCCTTGCGCAAGATTTGACCTTTGCAGACGAATCCGACGCGCAGAATTTTCGATACGGTCGCGCCGTCGACGAGGCTTGCGGTATTCGCGACATCGTGACGGTCGGGATTGACGGGGACGTTCGTTTGATTGATTGGCTCCGCGCCGAGCATTGCCAATGAACGTTCAATCAGCCGAGAAAAATTTTTGCACAGCCGCAGAAGATTGTCGTAACCTTTTTTCGCGTCGGGGAACGGGTGCCGCCGCAAAGTGTTGTCGAGCTTGTCGAACAGCTGAATCAGCTGATTTATCGGCTCCGACAGCGTCGCGAAGTCGAGCCCGTCGCGAATGTCCGAAATTGTTTTCAGTGCGCCTTGAAGTCGCGGCAACTCCTCCTGCAAAGTCAGCTGGAGATTTTTTATTTCGGTAA
>JADEZP010000095.1 GCA_015206805.1 Quinella sp. 1Q7
GCAATCGCGGCGTCGCTTATTACAATCTGAAACAATACGAGCGTGCGATTGACGACTACGACAAAGCCGTTGAACTCGACCCGAATTTTGCTATGGCGTACAGCAATCGCGGCGGTGCTTACAACGAGCTCGGACAATACGAACGGGCGATTCAAGATCTCGACAAGGCAATTGAACTCAAGCCCGATTATGCGGCGGCATACAACAATCGCGGCAAATGTTACGGGGCACTCGGCGACACGGCAAAAGCTCAAGCGGACTTCGCAAAAGCTAAAGAACTCGGTTACAGCGGCTGAACTTTCACGGCACACAAAAAGACCGTCAAGGCATTTCGCCCCGACGGTCAATTTTTTTGCCGAAAATTTTTAGTCGCGAATTATTTTTGAGCCATAGCCGCCGCGATAGCTGCGCCGAGACCCGACCCGCCGTTGTCGAGGATTGTGTCGACCTGCGCGGCATCTTCGCCGAGGAGCTCACTCAAAGCGCGGGTGATGTTCTCTTTGGCAAGCGGCATCTTTTCGTAAACGGAGCCGTCAACCGCGACGTGTTGCCGCTGAATTTTGCCGCTGCCCGCACGTTGCCAGACCAATGCGACGAATGACGCGGCGACGAGCCTTGCGGAGCGAATGACAATCGCCGAGGCAAGTTCGCGGATTTTCATGATGTCGGCGTATTCGAGCTCACGCCCGACCTTCGCCATGATGATATCCGTTGCGCGCTGAAGATTGGGCGAATCGTCGAGAATAATCATCGACATATCGACGGAGGTCAGCCCGTATTGCTTGCCCTTTTCGCCGAGGAGTTCGGCAATCGCCATGCCGAAAAGTTCGCCCATGTAACGACCGGAAACCATCTTCTCGAAGCGTTGCTCGCCGGGCTTTTCGGAGCCGGCGTCGTATTCGGCGTCGAAGCGATTGGGCACGAGTTTGGAAAAGTTGCCGCACTCCAGATTGAGAATCATGCCGCCGAGTCCGACGCCTTCGGGATCGTGAATCGTCGGCTCAAGGTAGCAGGTGTTGTGTCCCGTGGCGTAGATTGAGCCGATAAACGTGTCGGGCGTTTTGTAAGCCGCGCTTAACAGGACGGCGACGGTGTCGTTGAGCACGGCGACAGGTTCGACATTGCCCGCGCCGCGACGTTTGAGAGCCTCGACAAGCAAATCGTTGGCAACTTGACCTTCGACGCCCTGCGTGGCGAATTCCTTTGTCCAGATAATCAAGCGGGCGTTGTAAAGATTCGTCTGCGTTGACGGGAACGAAAACGTGTGCCCCAAATAATATTTCGTGTCGTGGTCGCCGTCAATCGCCTCGTCAATCAGCTCGGCAATGAAGTCGAACATTTGCTCGGCAGTGGCGTCCTTGCAAATGTAGTCGTATTCGCCGGGGACGATGAGCGGTCGCCCGACGCGTTTGATAATTTCGTATTTGCCGCCGCCGTAGAGCCGAATTTTGAACACGCGGATGTTCGTGCCGCCGAAGTCGAGCGCAAGATAATCGCCCGTCTCTTTGCCGCTGGGCAGTCCGACGTAAGATTTGAGCATGCGCATTGACGACAAGCTTACGTCGCGCAAACCGAGCTGCAGGTCTTGACGGAAGGTCGCCGCAATTTCGTGGAGCCGCTCCGTGCCGATTGTGAATTCGGCGATAATATCCTTGAATTGTTGCTCGTTGAACGCCATAAAAATTCCCCCTCATAAAAAAATTTCCCAACGTGCCGATTATAACACGCGGGAAAAAATTTTGAACATTGCCGCAAAATTTTTATTCAAGCGCGGCGTCGCGCAGGTAACAAATTTCTTTGCCGTCGAGCCGAAACGAATCAATCGTGCCGACAACCGTAATTTCGCCCGCGCCCGCAGGATATTTGCCGCCCGTCAAGCGAAACTCAATGCCTTGAGAGCAACAACCGGCGGCGTCGCGAACAAGGCACGCGTGAATCGTCTCCGACGCGGAAATCGGGTAAGTCGTGTATTCGCCGCGCATTCGCATCGTCTTGCCGACAAAATTTTTTGGCGTCGTCACAATGTTGAACACCGTCGAATAAATCATCGTCGAGCTCATCTTCGTAAGGTCAATGTCGACGGCGGCGGCGCGCGCGAAGCTTGAACACGTCATCAGCGCGAAAATAATCACCGCCGCAAAAAATTTCCTCATGCAAATCATCTCCCGTCAGTCGACACGCCGAGCGTCGCGCAAAATCGGATTGTCGATTTTCTGAATCGTGTACACGTCGAACTTGCCGATAAGCGTAATTTCCGTTTCATTGGGCGGATAATTTTTGTCGGCAAGCTCAAACTCCATGCCCTGCATACAGCAAGCGGTCGCGTCCCAAATCACGCAGGAATGATGATATTCGTCCTTGGCGGGGTCGTGCATTGCGAAGTACGTCCCGCGAATTTTTATGGTCTTGCCGCGATAAGCCGCAGGATTTTCCACAATGTCGAACACGGCGGAATAAACCATCGTCGAGCTTAAAGCCGTCAAGTCAACGTCGACGACCTCTGCGGAAATTTTTTCGGGCGCGGGAGTTTCGTCGCCACAACCCGTCAACAGCAGTGTCGCCGTCAAAATTGCGACAACAAAAATTTTCATGACGCAACCCCGAATTCGTTCAGCGCGAAACAAATTCCGAAAGCCGCCGCGTCAACCGCAACAATCGTCGAGCCGACGGGCGTGCCTGCCAATATCGACGCGACAATTCCGACCAGCGCACATATCACCGACAAAATCGCCGAGCAAATCGTCACGGCGCGGAAGGTTTTGAACAGTTTCATTGCCGACAGCGCGGGGAAGATTATGAACGCCGATATCAGCAGTGAGCCGACCAAATTCATCGACAGCACGATTATCACCGCGACGACGATTGAGATTGCCAAGTTGCACACGTCGACGTTGAGCCCCGTTGCCCGAGCAAAGTCCTCGTCGAATGTCACCGCGAAAATTTTTTGGTAGAACATTACGAACGTCGCGACCATTACGACCGATAACGCGACGCTCAAATAAACTTCCTGCTCCGTGAGCGTTAGTATCGACGTCGAGCCGAAAAGCGTTGCGCACACGTCGCCCGACAAATTCGCCGACGCCGCGAACAAATTCATCACCAAGTAGCCGAATGCCAGCGAGCCGACCGATATCATTGCGATAACCGCGTCGCCCTTGAGTTTGGAGCGTCGTCCGCCGCGCAGGATTAAAATCGCGCAAAGTATCGTCACGGGCAACGTCAGCAACATTTTGTTCGCGAAGTGCAAGACCGTCGCGACTGCCAATGCTCCGAACGCCACGTGAGCAAGTCCGTCGCCGATCAGCGAAAATCTTTTCAACACCAGCGTTACGCCGAGCAATGACGAACACAACGCGATAAGCACGCCGACAATCAACGCGTTTATCACGAACGGATATTGCAGGTAAAGTTCGAGTGTCTCAAGCATAATTTTCACGCGCCCCGAAAAAAATTTTGTCGCCGAGCCGCAAAACGTGCGTGGCGTGTCGAAGAGCCTCCGTCACGTCGTGCGAAACCATGATTATCGTCGTGCCGTCACGATTGAGCGCGGCAAGGACGTTGTACATTTCGGCGGCGGCGTCAGGGTCAAGGGCGGCAGTCGGTTCGTCGAGCAACAGAATTTTTTCTGCGGCGCACAGTGCCCGCGCCAAAAGTACGCGACGTTGTTGCCCGCCCGACAGTTCGCGGAAGCATCGCTTTGCCAACGACGCGACGTTGAGCCGCTCCATATTGCGCAGGGAAATTTTTTTGTCAGCCGCCGAGTGGAACGGCAGAAATTTTTTCCGCGCCGTCAGTCCCGATAAAACGACCTCCTCGACCGACGCCGGGAAGTCCGTTTGAATTTGCGATTGTTGCGGCAAGTAGCCGATGTCGCCCGCCGTGAGTCCGTGGAACGAAATTTTCCCGCCGAGCGGTTTTTGCAGTCCGAGCAACGTTTTAATCAGCGTCGACTTGCCCGCGCCGTTTTCGCCGACAATGCAAAGCCAATCGCCCGCGCCGACCGTGAAGCTCAAATCGCGGACAACGACGCGCGAGCCGTAACCGAGCGTCAAATTTTCGCAGGTGAGTAAAATCATTCGCCGACCTCCAATGCACTGCGGCAACGTGACGTTTTTATCAGTGTCGACTGACCTGCGCCGTTTTCGTCGACAATGCAAAGCCAATCGCCCGCGCCGACCGTGAAGCTCAAATCGCGGATGACGACGCGCGAGCCGTAACCGAGCGTTAAATTTTCGCAGGTGAGCAAAATCATTCGCCGACCTCCAATGCCGTGCGCAAGACCGCCAAATTTTTTTCCATTGCCGCAAGGTAAGTCGCGCCGTGTTCAGCGTTGAGCAACGTCGTCGACTGCAGAGAGTCCAGTGACAAAATTTTTTGATCCTTACGCGCCGTGTTCGCGATAATCGTTTCGGCAATGCGATGATTCGCGCCGTCAATCGTCAGCACGCACGGCAGGTTGAGTTCGTCGACTTTGCCCGCCAAAAATTTAATCGTCTGAAAACTTGCCTCCGACTCCGCCGAACAGCCGCTGAACGCCGCAAAATAATTCAAGCCGTAATCGTCGACGAGGTAGCGGAAAGGAAATCTGTCGCCGAACAAAATCGTCTTGCCCTGCGCGGCGGCAAGCGTGTCGCGATATTTTTCGTCCAGCGCGGCAAGTTCGGCTTTGTAAGCGTCGTTGTTGGCGCGAAGTTCGGCGGCTTGAGCGGGCGCGACTTCAATCAGCGCGTCGGTTATCGCGTCGCACAAAATCTGCGCGTTCTTCAGCGACAGCCAAACGTGCTCGTCAACCTCAAGGTGCCCGTCGTGATTTTCGTGCTTGACGTTGTCGCCGAGAGCCGCAATCAGATTGACGACGACGCGATTTTTATCAGCGGCAGTGTTAAGGGCGTCTTCAGCCCACGCGCTTGATTCGCCGCCGCCGTAAATGAAAACGTCGCATTCGGAAATTTTCACGATATCTTGCGCGGACGGTTGGAAGCTGTGCAGGTCAACGCCGTCAGCCGTGAGCAAGGTCAGCTCAAAAAATTTTTCGTCGCCGCCGATAATTGAGCGCGTCCAATCGAATTCGGGGAAGTTCGCCGCCACGACCTTGATTTTCGCGTCGGAAGTCGGTTTGTCTCCGCCGCAACCCGTAAAAAAAATTGCCGCAATAAGCGCGGCGCAAAGCAGTAAAATTTTTTTCATGAGCCGTCAAAGTCTCCGTGTCAGAAAAATTTTTCGATGGCGACTGCAACTCCGTCATGGTCATTGTCAGCCGTCACGAAGTCCGCAAGCTGTTTGATGTCGTCGCGAGCGTTGCCCATTGCCACGCCGACGCCCGCCGCCTGTAAAATTTCAACGTCGTTATGCCCGTCTCCGATTGCAACCGTATCGGCAATGTCGATGCCCAAAAATTTGCAAAGCTCCTCAAGCCCCGAAGCCTTCGTTATGCCGCGCGGCGACGCCTCCAGATTGTTGCGCTCGGTGAAACTTATCGTCAGGTCGAATTTGCTCATGCGCTCGAAATTTCTGTCGCGGGACGCCCTGTCGCGGTGATAAAGATTGACCTTGATGACTTCGCCGGGGTGCGTGCGGATATATTCTTTGAAGTCGTCGACGCGCAGGCAAATCCGATTGAACATGTTGAAGTAAATGCTCATGTCGAAGGCGTCCATGTGCTGAATGTCGTCTTCGCGGGCAACGGAACTGTGCAACGTCAACAGGTGAATCATTGCGCGTTCCTCCGTGCCGAAGTCAATCAGCTTGAACATCGTCTCTTCGTCGACGGGGTGAATCGTGACGGGCGTGCGCTTGAAAAAATCGTAAACGAGCCCGCCGCTTATCAAGATGCCGTAATTCATCAGTCGGAATTCTTCGGTGTAATCGCTCAACTCGTCAATGCCGCGACCGGTGCTTGCCACAACGTGGACGCCGCGTTTCAAAAGGTCGTTGACGGCGGCATTTGTGCGCGGCGAAATTTTTTTCTGCGAAGTCAACGCCGTGCCGTCCATGTCGATTGCCAACAGTTTGTATTTGCTCATGTTATCGCCTCCGATAAGAATATTTTGCAGACAGCTCAAGTTTCCGACGGATCGTCGAATCCGATAATCCACGTGGCGACGAATCCGACGACGTAAGCCGTGACGAGCCCGCACAGGTACACGGGGATATTGTTCGTCGTTGCGGCAAGCGGCAGTCCCGAAATTCCCAACGTCGCCGCGCCGACAGTGAACGTCGCCTGCACCGCCCCGCCGACTGCTCCGCCGATACACGCGCCGATAAACGGTTTGAACAGCGGGAACGTCACGCCGTAAATCAGCGGCTCACCGACGCCCATCATACCGACGGGCAATGCCGACGCGATTGTTTTCTTGAGGAATTTGTTTTTCGTCTTGAAGTAAACGGCGATTGACGCGCCGACTTGACCCGCGCCCGCCATTGCCAGTATCGGCAACAAAATCGTCACGCCGTATTGCGCGATTAAGTCAACGTGAATCGGCGTCATTGCTTGATGAATGCCCAACATAACCAGCGGCAACCATACGCCCGCCAAAATGAATCCGACAGCCGCGCCGCCCGATTGAACAGCCGTAGTCGCCGCCGCGCCGATTGCGTCACTCACCGCGCCGCCGAGCGGTTGCAGCAGGAAAATTGCCGCCGAGCCCGCGATTAAGACCGTCACCAACGGCGTCAGGAACAGGTCGAACATTTCGGGAATAATTTTGTGAAGCTTGTCTTCCAGCCACGTCGCGAACGCCGCGACGATTATCACGGAGATGACGCCGCCGCGTCCGGGGACGAATTCCGCGCCGAAAAAATTTATGTCGGCAAGCGCGGGGTGCGTCATCAATGCCGCAAGCACGCCGCCGAGTATCGGTGTCCCGCCGAAAATTTTTGACGCGTTGATTCCGACGAACAAATTCATGCCCCAAAAGACCGCGTTGCCCGCGACAATCAACAGCTTGATTATCGGGTCGTCGGCAAGTGCGGGCGAAATTTTTATCAGCAAGCCGACAATGCCCGTTATCAGTCCGCACGCGATAAAGCCGGGTATCAGCGGCGTAAAGATGCTCGAAATTTTCTTGAAGAACAGCTTAACGGGCGTGGCATTGCGTGCGCGGATTTTGTCGTGCAAAGCTTTTGCGTCGCCGATTTTGACTTCGCCGACTTTGACGGTGTTCGTCGCCTCCAAAATTTGATTGACGGCGTTGGTTACGGTCGTCGCCCTGCCCGCGCCCAGGATGACTTGAACTTCGTCGCCGTCGACGTTGACGCCAAGCACTCCGTCGATTTTTTTCAGCGCGTCAATCATGAAATCGTTCTGCTCAATCAGCCGCAGTCGCAGTCGCGTCATGCAATTCGTCGCCTGAATCACGTTGGAGTAGAGGACGTTGCCGCTACCGCCGACCGTGTCCAGAATTTTTTTGGCAAGATCGTCAATGTTAATCGCAATCGTCTCCAATCAGTTTTTACAGGATTATATCATAATCTGACGGGAATACGGAATTGCACGCGAAAAACTTTTCCGTTAAAATTTCGTTGCAGGAGGTGCAGACATGAACCGTCAAAAAATTTTCGTCGAATTGCTGGCGACGCTCCTCGGCAAGCAAATCGACTTGGGCGACAAAATTTCGTTGAGCCGCGCCGAACTCGAATCGAACTGCGATAAAATTTCCGCCGCAATCGGCACGCGCCTGACGGTCGATATGACTTCGGGTTACGAGCCGTGCCCGTTCTGTTGCAGTAATATCGACGCGCCGTTTGACTTCGTTTGGGTTGGGCTCAATCCCGGCGGCGTCTTGAAGTCGTGGCAAGATTTAAATTTCAGTTGGCAGACGACGTGGCAAGAGTTGGCGGATTTTTGCGTGCCGCGCGGCGACATCCTCACCGACGAAAAAAATTGTTGGCAGTATTTGAAGCGCGGCAACGTCGAGAGCAATTACTACAGATTTTTCCTGCGCGTTCTGACGGCACTGACGACGGGCGAAATTTACGGCAAGCGCGTCGATCTTAGCAAACACTGCGCGGACGTGGAAAAATTTTTTATCGAACGTTTCGCGCAGTATTCGATTTTAAATGCCGACCTCGTGCCGTACAAATCTGATAGCATCGACTTCACCGCGAAAAATCTTCTTGACGACGCGAACTACAAAAATTATTTCCGTCGGCTGATTCGCTTCATTGAGGAGGAAAGCCGCTCCGACGCGTGGATTATATTTTTCGGCGCGCGCGAAATGGTCCGCCAAATGCTTCACAAGGTCGCGCCCGATTGGAACGTCCCCGGCCAAAATGACTGCATTAAAATTTACGGCAAGCAACATGAACGCGCCAATTACTTCCACCTGTTTGCACGCGGGCGGCAAAAAATTTTGTTGTCGCCGCAGATAAATGAGCGCAGTGAACTTGTCGACTGCATGGAAAATTTTATCGGCGTGCTGAAAAATTTTGAGCGGACGCTCGGCTGAATCGCTTACGAAAAAAAAATTTAACCCCCGCGCATGTCGCAGGGGTTTTTAATTTGTGCGCGGACTTGCTCAATAGAACGGCTCGAAATATCCCCAACGAACTTCCGAATCGTAATATGAATCGGGCGTTTCGTCGTAAGTCACGCAAAAGCGGTAGTAGCCCGTCGAACCGCCGCGAGCAATATTATCGTCGATTTGTGGGTCGAAGACGTATTCCACTCCGTCAATCGCAATGACGCACCAAATGTGCCCCGTGTAGCCGCCGTCGGCGCGGGCAGTCTGTCCGTAAACCGTGTAGCAGTTCAAGCCGATTGCACGTGTCAGCGCGGCGAAGGCGCACGAATAATCGTCGCAAGCTCCAACGTGCCCGACAAGCATTCCGTAAGCGCGGGCGGTGCCGTTGTCTTCGGGGAAGTCGAGCCGCAGGACGTTGTCGCCGTAACTGCACGTGTCAATCAGATAATCGTAGCACGCCAGAACTTTTTCGTAGGTGCTCATTCCGTCGTAAGTTATGCGGCTCAAAGTCTCTTCGACAGCCTCGTCGCAGTAAGTGTCGCCGCTTGCCGTCGGATAAAGTTCGGCGTTGTTGAGCAACCATTCGGCGTCGGAGGCTCGTGCCGAATTCGTCAGCAACAGCAATATCGCCGCGCAGGTCACGAAAAAAATTTTCATCGCTTAATCTCCTTGAGCCATTCGCTCCACGGCAAACCGATTCGCTCGGCACGCGTGCCCTGCACGAATTCATAGAACAGCCGAATTTTTTTCGCGCGGTCACGGGACATCTTTGCGTACCAATCGTTGCCTTCGGGCTCAAGCAAAAGATTTGAGCCGCCCAACAAATATTGCCGCCGACAAATTTCCTCAAGCGACAGTTGCGGATTGCGCATGACGTCATACATCACAAGGAAAGTCGTCGTGCGCCCGTGACCTGCTTGACAGTGGAAGTGTAGCCACGAATTCGACGGCAAGCTTGCGACGAACTCAACGAAGCTGTCGACAACATCGGGCGCGGGGAATTGCATATCCGCCGCCGCGAATCTCACGTAAGTAAAGCCCGCCTGTTCGGAGGCGTCGCGTTCGGTCGACATGAAACGCGGGACAATCGTCACGGGCTTGAAGGCTTGCTTATCGGCGTTGCCAAGCGGTTGGAAGGTAGTTTCGATGCCGCGCAAATTCCTAAGCCGCTCGGATTCGTCGCGCTCAACTTCAGCCGCAGTTTTACCGGCATTGGCGGCATTATGTTCGGTGTACCAGCTGACGGGCAGACTGTTCGCGTAGCCGTGCGATTCCTGCCGCAGGTCGACGATAAAAATTTTCGCGTTGAATTCGCGTTCGTGCAAAGTGTCGTACAGCGTCTTGAGGGCGGCTTGCGACGGTTGACCGCTTGCGGAGGCGTGCAGGTCGTCGAGCCCGTCACGAGTCGGCTCCCGCCCGCGAACGTCGTTAATCCAATCGTCAGTCATCCAACGGAAATTTCGCGGCAGGTCGGCGGAGGCACTCCCGTCAAGTCGCCACGTGTCGACGGATTTTTTGGCGTCCGCCGCAGAAAAAATCGACGCGCTCATCAAAACAATCAGCACGCCGAAAAAAATTTTCCTGACCATAAATCGTCACTCCCGCAAATTTGATTCAATCGCCTTGATTCGGGCAACTATGGAAATTTCCTGCAAGCCGCGCAGGATAATCGCGACGGCGACAGAATTTGTCACGCGGAGGCTACGACATAATTTTTGCGGCGGAAATTGATTCAACGCGGCTTCGATGTTGCCGAGGTCGACGATTCACTTGCCGA
>JADEZP010000096.1 GCA_015206805.1 Quinella sp. 1Q7
GGTGAATCGTCCACGTGGTGATGTTTGTCCGTGGCGAAGTCGCGCAGTTGAGTAAAGCGCACGTCCAGAATTTTTTTGTCGACGGCGCGCTTGATGATGCTTTCGCCGAAAACGCCCGCGAACATTTTGGGAAACAGCGTGATGATGTCGATTAACATAGTTCAGCGTCCGAAGTCATTGCTCAATCAGTGTCAGCTTGTCCCACTTGTCGCGCGTCCGTTCGACGGCATAAGCCATAACCAAACCGCTCGGCTTGTTGTCGTTGATAACGATTCTTTCGCCGACGGGCGCATCAAAAATTATGTGGTCGTAGCGGATGTTGTTCGCCGCCAAAAATTTTTCGGTCATGTCGCGTGCGTCGGAAGTCCGCGCCGTAATCAAAATAATCATATCCTTTTCGGGAATGCTCGCAAAAAATTCCGCCACGCCGTCAAGCAAAGTGTCGCCTTCCGCCGTCAAGTAGCCGTTGTGTTTTACAATCGTCCCGTCAATGTCGAAAATCCACGTGTGCGGCAGAGTCGACAACACAAGTTCCTTTTCCACCGATAATCAAGCCTTTCAATCAGAAATACAATTTGTGACCAATCGCGCCGCCGGGGTGATTCGGTTTGAAGTCGCGCTCAAGGTCGACTTCCATACGGCGGGCAACTTCAATGGCGACGGTCTGCAGGACGATTAAATTCAGCGTCGTGGAGTTGTTCGGCAGGATGTTCCAAAGGTCGCCTTCGTGCTCAAGATGAATCACCAATTTTTTGCGAATCATGTCGGCAAGCGTGCTGTGGTCGTTGAAAGTCAGCAGTTGCAGATTGACGCCCGCACGCCGTTGCAAAAGCCGCGTCAAATAAACGGATTCTTCGGTCTCGCCGCTTTTGCTCAAGATGATAACCAAATCGCCCGCACGGATAATTCCCATGTCGCCGTGCACCGCCGAATTCGTGTGCAGAAACGCCGCGTCCAAGCCCATTGAAACCATCGTGCCGACAAATTTTTCGCATATCGGGACATTCTTGCCGAGCCCCGAAACGATTATTCTGCGCCCGCCGCGAAGTGTCCGTTCGCAATCGGCAATGAGCGTGTCCATTTGCGTGCCGGAAATTGATTTGAGCGCGTTCTCTAGCCGCAACATATTCTGCCCGAAGTAGCCGTAAGCACTTTCCATTTGCAGGGCGTCTTCAAGGTAGTACAGCCCGTTGTAAAATGCGCCGCAGATTGAGTCGTAATCTTCCCACGCGTAAGTTGTCAGCGACAGCCACGTTATCGCAAGGAGCAATTTCATCTGCCGCTTGGTGACTTCGCCGTCGAGCAACTCAAAAAAATATTCTTCCAAATTTTCCCAGCCGTTGGACTCAATCTCAAGCGAAACGCCCGCGTCGCCGATGTCCAGCGAAAATCGTTTCAGATTGAATCGGTCGTAATTGCTCAACAGCGAATAATACAGCTTTACCCAATCGTAGGCAACGTCGCCGTAAAATTGCACGTGCCCGAAATATCCGCGCGGGTCAATCAAAACGGGCTCTGTGTCGTGGCGGAGCATCATGTTGCTGAAGGTGCAATCGCCGTGAATCAAGCGAAATTCGTCGGGCATGTATTGCATAACCAGCCGCTCGCATTCCGCCTTGCAGAAGAAAATATTTCGGCAGACGCGCCCGTTAATCGTGACGGTCTCGTCGTTTGCGAAGGGCACGAGGTCGCGAACTTTTTCCAGCCGCTTGTAAGTCTTGCCGATATACGCGTCGAAATAACTTTCACGGTCGGCTTTGACGGCGGCAAGCTTGTGAACGTCCTGCAGACAACGAACGATTTTTTTCAGGATAAAACGCTTTTGGTCGTCGGGAATGTAATTGTATTCGTAAATGTTTTGCCCGTCGATGAATTCCATTGTCAGCGGCTCGAAGGCGTAAATCGTCGGAATGTTGGCGAAGTGCTTGGCTTGAATCTTCCGATACCACGCGACTTCCTTTTTGGCAAGGTCGCGCCCTTGAGCGTCAATCCCGCGCTTGATGACCTTGTCGCCGTCAACGGTAATTTGATTGAACGGGCGACAGCGCATTTGCGGCAAGCGGCTCCATTCGCTGTAAAGACCGTATTCCTTCGTGCCGTGAAGCGGTTGTTCATCGAACGTAAAATTTTTTTGCTGAAGCCAACGAACGAATTCGCCGCTCGCGGGAACGTCCGCAATAAGATTTTTGTCGCGGAAAATGAAATAGCCCGCCACGCCGTGAACGTTGCTCGGCTCCTCGAAAAATTTTCCGTCGCGATAAGACCAGCGGCAAGTGAAATCTTTCGATATGCCGACGACGTTTTTGTCGGTGTCGGGGAGTTTGTGGTCGTCGCCCAAAATCAAATCGCACCAAATCAGCAGGAATGGCTCGCCTTCGGGGACGTGATTCAATGCGTCGGAAATTCCCGCGCAGGTGCCGTTGCCCGTAGCTTGAAGCAATTCGTAGTCGACGGCGGGCGCGAAGGCGTTCAAATACCGCCGCAACACGTCGAACTTGTAATCGCCGATGATGACGAATTTTTTGTCGGGAAATTTTTTGAACAGGTGGAAAATCATCGGCAGGTTGTTGACGGGAACGAGTGCTTTAGGTTTGTTGCGCGTCAGCCGCTCCATACGCGAGCCTTTGCCGCCCGCCTGCACAATTATGTAATTTGTCATGGCGCGTCACCTAATCAACAGAATCAATAATTTTTTTGAGCAAAGACTCTGCGTCGAACGCGACATCCCGCCCTTTGACGTGGTCGAATAACAGCAGATTGTCAATGGAATTTACGCTGTTTTGCTCCATGAAAGCACGAATATACGCCTGCTCGGAAATGCCGACGTAAAACGCCCTGCCGTTTGCGTGATTGAAATTTAAATTCAAATCGTAGTGCCACCATTCGGAAATGTTCTTGTTTACGTAAAGCAGCCGCGCGTTCGTGAAGGCAAGCAAATCGAACAGCCCGCTCCTTAAGCCGATAAAACAGTTCACATTTTCGGCAAGATACGTCAATTCAGGGAAAGTCGTCGTCATGGGCGCGGTGCCGGGGATAACTTTTTCGGCGGGTGTTGCCACGTTCGTATAAAAGACGTAATCTTTTTTGCGGGCAAGTTCCGCGACGAGTTCCGCCCAAAAAGTTTCTTGCAAATTTTTAGTGGAGTAGGCATACGGCGCAAAGATTATTGTACGTTTTTTGTCCAAAGTGTAAGTTTCGTGCAGACGTTGCTTTTGAGCGTCGGTGACGGTGTCTATCAGCGGCGGGAGCAATTCCGTGTCCAACGGCAAATGAAAAACGTTCGCCCTGTAACGATCCGTGAACTTTAAAGCGTCGTTCCAAATAAAATCGCGTTTTCCGTCGACAAACGTTCCCACCTGAAAGTGCCCGTAAATGTAATTGTCCGCCTCGTATTCGCCCGTCTCGTAAATGTAATGGCAGATTATATTCATCAATATTTGAGGAATGCATTGGACTTCCGACACGCCGACAAAATTTATGCCGCAGGTTGCAAATCGGTCACGAACAATCATAACGCACGACCGTTTACGTTTCTTTTTGAGCAGGGCATGACAAAATCCGCCGTTGATTAAAACGTCCCCTGTATTGAACGGGCAAATGACGTAAAGAGTATTTTTGTCCCGCGTGATGTATCGTAGCAACGCCTGCGGAATTTCCAACGCGCCCATAACCAGTTCGCCTCCATCAGTTCAGGTGTCGACAAAAATTTTTTTCGCGGCAACGTCAATCGAACATATAACGGACTTAAGCGCGGGTATCAGCGTTTTGCCGTCGACCTCGAAAACGTCGTTGCTGCCGGTCTTCAGGACGTTTGTGACGGTGCCGAGCCGCTCAACTCCGCGAAAAACTTCACAACCGATTATATCGAACGTGTAGTATTCGCCTTCGGCAAGCGGCGCGGCATTTTCCCTGTCGACCGTCAAAAATTTGTTCGTCAGCGTTTTGGCAAGTTCGCGGCTGTCGACGCCCGCAAACTTCATGAAAAGCTGTCCGCCGATATGTTTGACGGATTCGACGCAAAAAATTTTCCCGCCGACAGAAATTTTCGTAAGCCCGTCGAAACGACCTGCGAAGTCTGTAAGCGGGATAATCTTCAGCGTTCCGTCAAGTCCGCGTGGTGCGCCGACTTTGCCGATGATTATTTCAGCTGCGGATTGCAATGATTTTGTCGTCCTCCGTAAGAATTTCAACGCCCATTGCGTCGCGGATATTGTCGCCGACTTTCAGCGTGACTTGCCGCTCACTGTTGCCGCGAATAATTTCCGCGCCGGGCGCAAGTTTTTCGAGCGTGTCTTTGCGGCGAAGGGCATCCTCACGCCGAGCTTGACGTTTGCCCGCCTCGTTGCCGAAGAAATTCCGAATTTGGCGTTCCTGTTGCGGCAGACGTTCAATTTCGCGTTGCATATCAATTTCGAGCTGTTTGAGCTCAAGATCCATTTGCTCAATAACCGCCGTGCATTCGCCGACGAGTTGTGCGCGAAGTTTGTCGGTAAGTTTTGCTTTGACGGTAACGGGCATGATGATTGTTATGCTGTCCATTAAAATCACTCCCAAAAAAAAAGCGGCAAGCTTTGGAGGCTCACCGCGACAACTGCGTTATTCGATATCGACTGAAACTTTTTTCTTTTCGCGTGTGGCGGCGGACTTGACGATGGTGCGAATTGCTTTGGCGATTCGACCTTGTTTGCCAATGACCCTGCCCATGTCATCTTGTGCGACGTGCAGTTTCAAAACCGTGCGATCTTCCTCTTCGACCGCCTCAACCTGCACCTCTTCGGGTTTTTCGACGAGTGCTTTTGCCAGCACCGTAACAAGTTCTTGCTCTTGCATGATCCTCTTCCTCAACTAAATGTACGATGGTTACTTTGCAGCCTTGGCCGCCTTGCGCTCTTCGTGGAGTTTTTTCAGGATGCCCTTTTTGCTAAGGAGCGAGCGAACTGTATCGGTAGGTTGTGCGCCGTTTTTAATCCAGCCGATGACTTTGTCTTCGTCGACGTTGACGATTGCGGGATTTTTGGTCGGGTCGTAGTTGCCGACGATTTCGATGAAGCGACCGTCACGCGGCGAGCGGCTGTCCGCGACGACAATGCGGTAGAACGGTTGCTTTTTGGCACCCATTCTGTTGAGCCTGATTTTTACCACTGTCTCACCACCTTTCGTTTATCCGTCATGAAAATTTTTAGCTACTTTATGAACGGGAACTTCCCGCCGAGCTGACCGAGTATCCCGCCGAGATTCGGCAGTGTCGGCATTTTGGGTTTAGTATTCTTCCCTTTCTTGATTTTTCCTTTTTTGCCCTTAACTTTTTTTGACGCCTGCTGTTGTTGTTGAGTTTGAGTGGTCTTAAAGCGGCGCATCATTTTGCGCATTTCGTCGAATTGTTTGAGGAGTTTGTTGACGTCGGCGACTTTTGTGCCGGAGCCGAGCGCGATACGTTTGCGGCGTTTTGCGTCGATAATTGACGTGTCGGCGCGTTCTTTCGGCGTCATTGAAAGGATAATCGCTTCCATGTGCTTGACTTCCTTGCCGTCAAGGTCAAGGTCGACGCCCGACAATTTCCGCTTGATTGCGCCCATACCGGGCACCATGCCGAGTAAATCGTTGAGCGAGCCGAGCTTTTTGACTTGGCGGAGTTGGTCGAGGAAGTCTTGCAACGTGAATTCGTCGGACTTAATTTTTTTGACCATCGTGGCGGCAGTTTTGGCGTCGATAGCGGACTGCGCCTTTTCAATCAAACTTAGCACGTCGCCCATACCGAGGATACGGCTTGCCATACGGTCTGGGTGGAAAATTTCGAGAGCTTCGAGTTTTTCGCCCATGCCGACGAATTTTATCGGGCAACCGGTCGCCGCCTTGATTGACAGTGCCGCACCGCCGCGAGCGTCGCCGTCGAGTTTGGTAAGGACAACGCCGTCAACGCCCAATGCTCCGTGGAAAGTCTCCGCGACGTTGACAGCCTCCTGCCCAATCATTGCGTCGACGACCAGTAAAATTTCGTGCGGCTTGACGGCGGACTTAATGTCCTTGAGCTCCTGCATAAGGCGTTCGTCAATTTGCAGACGTCCCGCAGTGTCGATAATCAGCACGTCGCGAGCGTGTTTGTTCGCGAAATTTATTGAGTCGCGGGCGATTTGGACGGCGTCCTTGATGTCCTCGGTGAAGACGGGAACATCAGCCTGCGCGCCGACGACCTGCAACTGTTTGATTGCGGCGGGACGATAAATATCTGCGGCGACGAGCGCGGGACGTTTGCCCTGCCGTTTCATTTGGAGCGCGAGTTTCGCGGCGGAAGTCGTTTTGCCCGAACCTTGCAGACCGACCATTAAAATTATCGTCGGCGGGCGCGAGCTTATGTTGAGCTTAGCCGCCTTGCCGCCCATCAAATTCGCGAGCTCCTCGTTGACAATCTTAATGACGGATTGCGCGGGCGTGAGGTTGCTCAAAATTTCGGTGTCGAGGGCGCGAGCTTTAACGGACTTTTCGAAGTCGCGAACGATTTTGTAATTGACGTCCGCCGCGAGCAACGCCATGCGCACATCTTTTAGTGCTTTGTTTATGTCGTCTTCGGTCAGCTTGCCGTGCCCGCGCAGTTTGCGAAAAGCCGCTTGGATGTTTTGGGAGAGATCCTCGAACATAATTTTGCCCCTGTCAAAATAATAGGCACTTCCCGCAGGCAGTGCCACGATTTACAATGGTGGAGGCGGCACCCGGAATCGGACCGGGGATAGAGGTTTTGCAGACCTCGGCCTTACCACTTGGCTATGCCGCCATGTCGACGCTTTGCACCGTCAACACGACGATTATAAACGTTGTCTTTTGGCAAGTCAAGCATTTTCTTGCGTGCGGATTATGTATTCATATTGCGGCAAGCTTGCGACGGCGGGGCAGAAATTTTTTGTGCTTTTCGGCCGCAACTGTTATAATCGGCTCAAAGGATTAAGGGGGTTATCACATGAGCGAAAACCATCAGCTGTTCGGCGTGCAAGATTTGCGTGCGCGGTTGTCGGAACGCGGCTACAAGATGACGCCGCAACGCAAGGAGATTCTGAAAATTTTCGTCGAACACTCGGACAAGCACCACATGAGCGCGGAGGACGTTTACAATCTTTTGCGCAAAAGCGACTCGGAAATTGGCTTGGCGACGGTTTATCGCGCCTTGGATTTGTTGAGTGAGCTGGGCATTTTGGTGCAGGTCGAATTCGGCGACGGCTGCGCCCGCTACGAACTCAACACCGCCGATCCGAAAGTTCATCATCATCATCATTTGATTTGCGTCAAGTGCAAGCGCGTCATTGAATTCGAGGAGGACTTGCTTGACGATTTGGAGACGACCATTGCCGAAGAGTCCGGCTTCCGAATTCTGAATCACGAAGTAAAATTTTTCGGCTACTGCAAAGATTGTCAGTCGCAGTCTTGAACGCGTAAGGAGGCGGAGAGTTTTGGGCATCACGATAAAAAATTTGACACTGCTCGGCAAGAACGACTTCGCCAAAGTTGTCGGCGACGTGTTGCGCGCACTGAAAGTCACTGTCGCGAATCGTGAGGCGGCTGCGAATTTTGACGACATGGAAATTTTCAACGAGATTGTCGGGCGCAAAGTTATCACGCGGCTAAAAGTCACGGGCGGCGGTATGCAAGGTTGTCTGCGAAAATTTTCCGTCGCCCGCGCAGATGAACGCTTCGGCGCGGAGGCTAATCGGCTCGTCAAAAAAAATTTGTACCGGTTGCTTGTCGACAACTTCGGGATTGACGCGGTGCCCTACGGCATTTTACACGGCGTGCGCCCGACAAAAATCATTCAGCGGTGGATTGACGACGGCTTCGGCGTCACAAGTCAAGGCGTCATTGACCGCGACAGAATTGCCCGCCGAATTTGCACCGACTTCCTTGCCGAACGCGATAAGGCGGAACTTTTGACGGAGGTCGCGATTCGTCAGTTGCCGATTATCCGCGCCGTCGACGATAAAACCGTCAGCGTTTACGTCGGAATTCCGTTTTGCCGCACGCGCTGTTTATATTGCTCGTTCCCGTCGAACGTTCTGCCCGCCGATAGTGAAGTCGCCGAATTTATGACGGTGCTCAATCGCGACATCGAGGCGGCGGCGAATTCCATTGCCCGCTACGGCTTGAAGGTGCAGACGATTTACATTGGCGGAGGCACGCCCAGCGCGTTGCCCGAAAAATTTTTCGCGGAGCTGCTTGCCAAAGTTCACGACAGCTTCAACGGCGCGGGCGTCGAGGAATTCACGGTTGAGTGCGGTCGCCCCGACACAATCACCGCCGAAAAAATTTCCGCCATGAAAAATTTCGGCGTCACGCGAGTTAGCGTCAATCCGCAGACAATGCATCAGCGCACACTTGACCTAATCGGTCGGCAACACACCGTCGCGGACGTTGAACGAGCTTTTCACGAGCTTCGGGCGGCAAGTAATTGGCTCATCAACATGGATTTGATTATCGGCTTGCCCGGCGAACGACTTGCGAACTTCGCGGAGACGTTGAGCAAAATTATCGCGCTCAAGCCCGACGACGTGACGATTCACACGTTGGCAATTAAGCGCGGCTCGAAACTTCAGATGCGACTTGCCGACGCGCTCAATCGGCTGGAGGACTTCGACTTGCCCGACGACGCGGAAGTTCGTCGCATGTCGGAGCACGCCGCCAAAATTCTGCGCGGGGAAAAATTTTCGCCGTACTATCTTTATCGGCAGGGCTATTCGAGCGGACAGCTTGAAAACGTCGGCTGGTGTAAGCGCGGCGCGGCGAGCGTCTACAACGTGCAGATAATGGGCGAGCGTCAAACGATTTTGGGCGTCGGAGCGGCGGCGTCGACGAAAGTTCCCGATCCCGTCGCGAAAAAAATTTTGACGGCATTCAACGCGAAAGACCTGCCGATTTACCTGCGCGACGTGGAACGGTACATTGCGCGGCGCGACGAAATTTTATCGCAGGTCTATTCGCCCGTCGAAGTCGCGGAAATTCAGCCGCCGCCGATTGTCGAATCACCCGTCGAGGCAATTTCGTCGTCGCCGATTGTCTCAACCGTGCGATTTTCCACTGCCAAAGTCACGTCCGCCGAACCGTCAAAGTTCGCCGAACCCGTCACCGCGCCGCTTATCGAAATTTGCCGCGCAGTTGTCAATTTTTCCGCCGTCGCAACCGTCGCGCCCGCCAAATCGTTCGTCTTGACGTAAGCCGCCAAAATCTCCATGAGTTCGGCACGCGTGACGAAGACGGATAAATCAACGTCATCAGTTTCAAGTTGCGCGGCGGCAAGTTCAGCTTTCGTCGCGTAAGTAGTGCTGACTTCGGTTTTCGTCGCATAAGTTGTACCGATTTCAGATTTAGTTGCGTAAGTTGTACCGACTTCAGCTTTCGTCGCATAAGTTGCGGTGATGGAATTACCGTCTGCGTCGTTTACTGCACGGTCAGCGGTGGAAACTGCACTGCCGATTTGTACCATCTGCGAGCCGCTCCAGCGATATTGCGCGCCCGTGTCGATGTCGATATAAATTTTCCCGCGCTCGAACCGGGTAAGTTCCGCGCCTTTCACACCGACGTTATCTGAATAAAAAGTTTTTACGCCTTCGACGGTTTCAGCGTGCACGTCGATAACGTCGTCGACATAGGACGGCAATTGGTCGGCTTTCGCTACACCGTTCGCGTCAAGCGCAACAAACTGCGTCAAGTTAAATGCGTCTTGTTTAGTTTTAAAACGTTGCAAGCCGGCGGCGTCAATAAATTTTGTCTCAGCCATGATTCATTCTCCTAACGTGAAAAATCTACAACGAATTTGTTTTGTCCGCGGTCGACCAACTCACGTGGGATTTTGATAACGTACTTGTCCGCGTCGCTGTCGGGCGGCGGAGGCGGTCTGTGTCCGTGGTGCCAATCCCCGTGCGGAGGCGGCGGCTTCGGAAAATCTTCCCTGCCGAAACAGTCATAAGGATCCGCGCAAACATGGTGCGGGTGTCTCGGCGGGAGCGGCGGTTTGGGCGGCGGCGGCATGGGCGGAACGATCCAGAACGTCAAGAGCCTAGAAGCGATCGCCGGGCGCATTGAATACGGTTTCGACTGCATCCAGCACGCGGTCAAAGGCGATAAGAAAACTGCGGCGAAGGGCGTCTCCGCCAGCCTCGACGAGTCGAAAGAGGATCAGAAGGAGATGCAGGATAATCTCAAGACGCTGCTCGACGAGTT
>JADEZP010000097.1 GCA_015206805.1 Quinella sp. 1Q7
AAATAACAATCCCGCCGATTAAATAGCTCAACGAGACTGCGGGACCTGCAAGGGCAATCGTCGCGGTCGAGCCGTAAAATAAGCCCGTGCCGACCGCCGTGCCCAGCGCAATCATTTGCAAGTGGCGGTTCTTCAAGCCGCGTCGCATTGTGTTTTCCGTCATAGTTATCACCAAAATTTCATTGTCTGCGTCGAATGAACAGCCGCTTGTAAACTAAGTTGCCGTAAGCGGTCGTTTCTTGTAAATGCCGTGTTCAATCGCAAAAGCTGCCCGCCATGATGTCGCCTCATTGAATCAGAACGTCGCGGAACATTGAAAGAATTTCTTGACCGTAATATCTGCCCGGGACAGCCCAACGCCCGTTCAAGTCTTGCCACGTGCCGAGCGTCCTTGAGCCGTAAGCCTGCCGAACAATTCCGTAGCGCGGATCGACGACGGGCATAGTCGGTCGGCGCGTGGAGCTGTAGGCAAGCAGGTGCTGAATATGTGCGCGGACGCCAAGTTGCGGCGTGGAAAAATATTCGCCGCGAACTCCGCCGCCCGTCGTGCCGAGCCCGCAATAGTTGTTTTGTTCGGGAACGACATCGCCGCCGTAGCGGAAAAAGCCCGTTTCCTTGAGTGCCTGACAAAACGCGACGTCGGGACGAATTCCTTCGCGGCGACCTTCCTCGTAGTAGTAGGCGACAATTTCTTCGGCGGAAACTTTCAGATTCGGGCGGGGATTATTGCGCAGGAGATACTTGACGCATTGTTGTTGCGTGGCAATGGGCGTGCCGATAATCGATGTGTCGTAAGTCGACAGCGTCTGCGGAACGTCGACGGTTTGCGTAAAGTCGTCGTCGTCGTAAAGTTCCACGTCGTCGAGCGGCTTGAACTTGCTCATCGTTTCGGTCACGCGTTCGCGAAGTGTCGGCAATGTCTTGCGCTCAACGGTCTTCGTTTCGACTTTCGGGTCGTGCAGACGTTTGATGCTTGCGTCCGCCGTCACGGGGCAGTAAATCGTGAACACGCCGAGCATCGCTGCCGCAATAAATTTTTTCGCTTTGAGCAGTATCAAATCAATCACCTCTACAGATTGTTTTCATGTATTTATCACTGTCGCGAAGTATACAGCATTTGACTTTTCGTTGCAAGAATTTCCGCCGAAATGTATTGCGGCAAGTTTATGGCGGCGGATTTTTTTTCGGGACCGGATGTGTTAAAATTTCCACAAAAAAATTTCGGAGGCGATTGAGTTGGCAAGCGGCACGTGCGGCAAAAATTTGACGTGGCAATTCGACGGCGACACGCTCACAATCAGGGGCAATGGCGACATGAAAAATTTTTCCGACAGCCAACCTGCGCCGTGGAGCGAATATCGCAACGCCATCAAAAAAATTATCGTCGGGCGCGGCGTTACGTCAATCGGCGACTGCGCCTTTCGCAAGTGCAAAATTCTGCGCAAGGCGGAACTTCCCGACGGCATTACGTCAATCGGTGCGCGCGCGTTCAGCGGTTGCGCCCTGTCGAACATAAACATTCCCGTCAGCGTCGCCGCAATCGGGAAATTCGCCTTCGAGCGTTGCAACTTGACCGCCGTGAAAATTCCTGCGGGCGTCCGCTCAATCGGGCAAGGCGTCTTCAAGTCGTGCGGGCTGAAAAACATCGAGCTCACGGGCTTCACGTCGGCATTCGGCGACAACAATCCGTTCGGCAAAAATTCCGAGACGTTGTCGCTCACGATCCATTACCCCGCAGGTTCCGGCTTTGAAAAAATTTTATCGGACGGCAACAACGCCAAACTTGTTGCGTATGAAGTTCAGCCCGTCAAACCGACAACTCAAGCCGTCAAGCCGTCGACAGCTCAAGCCGTCAAGCTGTCGACAGCTCAAGCCGTCAAGCCGTCGACTACTCAAGCCGTCAAGCCGTCGACAGCTCAAGCCGTCAAGCCGCCGACAACTCAAGCCGTCAAGCCGCCGACAACTCAAGCCGTCAAGCCATCGACAGCTCAACCCGTCAAGCCATCGACAGCTCAACCCGTCAAGTCGACAACTCAAGCCGTCAAGCCGCCGACAACTCAAGCCGCCGAAAAACTTATCTGGAAGATTGACGGTCGGACGTTGACAGTCGGCGGGGTGCGCGTGATAAAAAATTTTTCCGCCGTGGAGCCGCCGTGGTCGAGCAGTCTGCTTGACATCCTGAACATCGTCATTGCCGACGGCGTCGAGGAAATTTCAGCTCACGCCTTCGAGGACTGCAAGCGGCTTGAGCAAGTGACCTTTCCCGCGAGCGTGAAGACTGTCGGCGATTTTGCGTTCACGATTTGCTACTGCGGCAGTCGACTTGTCAACGGCGGTCGAAATGTTTTCTGGAGCTTGAACGACGGAATTTTGACGCTGAAAAAAAATCCCGCCGCGAAAGTCGACGCGGACTTTTCGACGGGCTTCGTGACGTGGTTGCCGCTTGAACGCAACATTACGGGCGTTAAGCTTGCCGACGGCGTCAAACCGACGGAAAAATTTTTGACGTGGCTCATGCGGCGCACGGTCGGCAAACAAATTTCTTTCGGCTGAAAAATTTTCGTGGGCGGTGAACTTTTTGGCGGTCGGAATAATCGCGGAGTACAATCCGTTTCACTCGGGGCACGCACATCAAATCGCGGCGGTTAAAAAATTTTGCGGCGCGGAGATCGTGGCGGTAATGAGCGGCAGTTTCACGCAACGCGGCTCGCCGACAATCCTCGACAAGTGGACGCGGGCGCGGCTTGCAATTTCGGGCGGCGTCGATTTGGTTTTGGAGTTGCCGTTTATTGCAGCGGTGCGCAGTGCACAAGACTTCGCGCGCGGCGGAGTGCGACTGCTTGAGCGATTGGGCGTCGTCGACACGTTGGCATTCGGCTCGGAGCTTGCGGACTTGTCGACACTCAAGCGGGCGGCGGCGGCATTCGACGAAAAATTTTTCGCGGCTGAACTGCGGCGGCTGATGTCGGCGGGAACTTCATACGCGGCGGCTGTCACGAAAATTTTGGCGCAGGTCACGCAACTCGACGAAAAAATTTTGCGGCAACCGAACACGATTTTGGCAGTGGAATATTTACGCGCCCTGCCGAAGAATTTTTCGCCGTTGGTGATTGAACGCGTCGGAGCCGCTCACGACGACAACACACTGCGCGGGGAAATTTCGAGCGCGTCGGCAATTCGGTCGGCATTGCGCTTGAGTTCGCCGCCGTGGGAAAAAATTTCATCGTGCGTCGACGCGGAGACATTGTCGGCACTGCGCGGGGAAGTTGCGGCGGGACTTGTCGACGAAAAATTTTTATTCCGCCCGCTAATCGCTAAGTTGCTCACATCACGCGTCGACGAGCTCAAAAAAATTTTCGGCATGACGGAGGGACTTGAACATCGGCTGCTTAACGCGGCGTCGGCAAAAAATTTCTCGGAGCTTGTCGAAACGCTGACTGCCCGCCGCTACACCGCAAGCCGAATCCGCCGGCTGTTATTGCACGTTTTGCTTGACGTGACCGCCGCGCAGGTTGCCGAGCTTGAGGCGTCGACGTGCGTTCGAGTTTTGGCATTCAATCGGCGCGGACAATCGCTGCTGAAAAAAATTCCCGCGCCCGTCGTCACGAAACTGACACATCATCTGAATCGCCGCGACCTTTACGAACGCCGACGACCGCTTGAGCCGTATCAGCGAATCTTACTGCTTGACGTGGCGGCAACGAATCTGCACAACCTACTGTTCGACACGCCGCGACCGTTGCACGAAGATTTTTCGACGCCGCCACAGGTTATTGCTTGACACGAAAAAACCCCTCGTCTATAATCGGCGGTGTTATTGTAAACTACGGTAAGGAGGTGTCGGGCGTGAAGAGAACGTTTCAGCCGAATACTCATTGGCGCAAAAAAACGCACGGCTTCCGCGAACGCATGAAGACCAAAGGCGGGCGACTTGTCATCAAAAGACGCCGTCAGCGTGGCAGAAAAGTGCTCACGGCTTAAATGTGCGGCAGGTCACTAATCGAAGTGGCCTTTTTTTTCGCGTTATCGGCGGGCGGAGGATTGCGAATGTTTACGTTGAGCAAGAGCGAAATTTTGCGCGGCAAGCAGGACTTCAACGCGGTGCACAATCGCGGCAAGTCCTTTGCAAACCACGCGCTGGTTATCGTTGTCGTAAGCGGCGACGAACGCTATAACGGCAAAGTCGGCTTCGCGGCGGGCAAACGGCTCGGCAATGCGGTTATCCGCAACCGTGTCAAGCGTCTCATGCGCGAGGCTTATCGGCTCAACAAAAATTCTCTGCGCCGCGATTTCGGAATGATTCTTGTCGGGCGAAAGTTCCTTGTCGCCGCCAAACTCAAGGACGCCGAAAAAGCTTTCTTGGACGTTTGCAGGCGCGCCAAACTTTTCAAGCAATGACGAGATTTTTAATATCGCTGATAAATTTTTACCGACGATGGTTGTCGCCGCTCAAGCCGCCATGTTGCCGCTTCGTGCCGACGTGTTCGGCATACGCGCTTGAGGCTGTGACGCGCTACGGTTGGGCACGCGGCGGATTGTTGACGCTCCGACGAATCGCGCGTTGCAACCCGTTTTGCAAAGGCGGCTATGACCCGGTCCCTTAAGCCCGTAAGGATGTGATGTTTTGGACGATCCCGGAATTTTCGGCAGTATCTTCGCGCCGATAGAATATATTTTGACAGTCGCGCTGGCGGCACTCTATTCGCTGACGGAACAATTCGGCGTGCCCAGTTACGGCTTGGCGATAATTTTGCTGACCGTGCTGGTAAAAATTTTGGTCTACCCGCTGACTAAAAAGCAACTCAAATCCATGAAGGCGATGCAACGTATTCAGCCGCAGATGAAAAAACTGCAAGACAAGTACAAAAACAATCCGCAAGTCCTCCAGCAAAAACTCATGGAGCTCTACCAAAAAGAGGGCGCGAATCCGATGTCGGGCTGCCTGCCGATGCTGATTCAGATGCCGATTTTGATGGGCATGTATTACACGCTGTACAGCTTCGACTACGGCGGCGCGGCACCGTCATTTGCGTGGATGCCGAGTTTGTCGGAGCCCGACCCGACTTACGCACTGCCGATACTTTCCGCCGCGACAACGCTCATGCAACAGTGGATGATGTCGACGGGCGAAGTGACCCCGCAAATGCGCATGATGATGGTTATTATGCCGATTTTTATCGGCTGGATAAGTCTGCAGTTCCCCGCAGGGCTCGTGCTCTATTGGGTGACGATGAATGTCGTGCAAATCGTTCAACAGGGCTGGACGAATCGGCAAGACGACGACAAGGAGGCTGCTTAAATGGCGAATGTGATTGAAATTACCGGCAAAACCGTCGAAGAGGCAATTCAAGCCGCCGTCGCTCAACTCGGCGTGGAGGCAAGCAATCTTGACGTTGAAGTCTTGGAGTTGCCGAAAAAAAAGCTGTTCGGACTGTTCGGCGAAACGCCCGCAAAAATTCGCGCAACCGTAAAAAATTCCGAATCGCCCGCCGCAGTTGAGCCCGCGCCGATTGAGGAGCCGCCCGCGCCCGAAACTCCCGACGTGCCCGATAAAGAATTCGAGCCGATTTTGGAGCCGTCGCCCGTCGCGGAGGCTGTAACGGAGGCTGAATCTTTCGACCGCGAACGTGCGATTGACGCGGCGGGACAATTCCTGCAGGACGTTTTCGCGGCAATGGGGCTTGAAGTCACGCTCAAAGTCACGGACTCGGCGGACGACTGCCGAATCGAACTGCTCGGCAAAAATTTGGGCATACTTATCGGTCGACGCGGGCAGGCACTCGACGCCCTGCAATATCTGCTGAATTTGGCTGTCAATCGTCACGCGGAAGATAAAGTTCATTTCACACTTGACGCGGAAAATTATCGTCAACGCCGCGAACAAACGCTTATCAAGCTTGCCAAAAGCGTCGCCGAACGCGCCATCAAAACCCGCAAAGAAGTCCGCTTGGAGGCGATGAATCGTCACGAGCGCAAAATAATTCACACCGTCCTGCAAGACAACGACCGCGTCGAAACTCACAGCACCGGCGAGGAGCCGTATCGTTGCGTCGTCGTCACGCCCGTCAAGCGCGGCAGGAAATAAACCGAATCGAACATAAACTGTTGCCCGTCTGTGCGACGGGATTTTTTTTGGGGTGATATTGTGGAAGATACAATCAGCGCGATTTGTACGGCGGCGGGAGCGGCAGGCGTCGGCATTGTGCGCTTGAGCGGCGCGGATGCGATTGCCGTTGCCGATAAAATTTTCAGCGCGGCGAACGGTAAACGGCTCACTCAAGCGGCGGGCGGTACAATTCATTTCGGGCACGTGAAAAATTTTTCTGGCGAGGTCGTCGACGAGGCACTTGCCCTTGTCATGCGTGCGCCGAAGTCTTACACGCGTGAAAACGTCGTCGAACTGCAATGCCACGGCTCAAGCGTCGCCCTGCGCGAAGTCCTTAAGCTCACGTTCGAGGCGGGTGCACGTCCTGCCGAGCGCGGCGAATTCACAAAACGCGCCTTCCTCAACGGACGAATCGACCTTACGCAGGCGCAGGCGGTGCTTGACGTGATTCAGGCGAAGACCTCCGCCGCGCTGACCGTCGCGCAAAATCAGTTGGCGGGCAAAACGTCCGAGACACTGCGCTCAATTCGACGGGCGATACTGAATTCTGTCGCGCACATCGAGGCGACGATTGACTTCCCCGAAGACGACTTGGACGACGTGATTCTGCGCGAAGTCGACGAAAATATTTCCGCGCAAATTGAGAGACTCAACGCGATGCTGAAAAATCAATCGGCGGGAAAAATTCTGCGCGACGGGCTGGAGACGGCGATAATCGGCAAACCGAACGTCGGCAAGTCGAGTCTGCTGAATTTTTTCGCGAAGACCGAACGCGCCATTGTCACGGACATCCCCGGCACCACGCGCGACAGCATTGAGGAATTCGTCAACGTCGGCGGCATTCCGCTCAAGATTATCGATACGGCGGGCATTCGAGCTTCGGGCGACGCCGTGGAGCAAATCGGTATTGCCCGCGCCCGCGATTGCGCAAGGCGTGCGGAACTGATTCTTGCGCTGTTCGACGGCTCACGACCGCTTGACGCCGAGGACGCCGAAATTTTCAAATTGCTGACGAATCGCAACGCGCTGATTCTGCTGACGAAAGCTGACCTGCCGCCCGTCACGACCGTTGACATGTTGGCGAAAAAAATTCCCGCCGCGCAGATTATCGGACTGTCACTGCGGAGCGGAGTCGGCGTCGATGAGCTGATGTCGGCGATTGGTGAACGCGTCGGAGCGATTGATTTTGAGATGAGTTTTGTCCGCGACGAACGCGAGGCAAATTTACTGCGCCGCGCCATGAATCATCTGCACGAGGCTCAAGAAACGATTCGGCTCAATGTCGGCGTGGATTTCGTGTCGATTGACCTGCACGCCGCGCTTGAGTGTTTGAGCGAGCTGACGGGCGAATCTGTCGGCGAGGACGTGCTCAACGAAATTTTCAGCAAGTTTTGTATCGGCAAGTGACATTCCCCCGAAGAACTTGGTTCGCACACGAACGCGCCGCCCGTCGCGAATTTTGGACCGCGCATGGACGCGCGGTCCCGTCGCCGCTGAAAACGTGATGTTTTCACAGGCGACACATGCGGTTGCGGGTGGTCGCAACGTCGGAATATTCGGGACTGACGCCCCTGCGAGGTGTCTTTTCTTTTTGCTACTTTTTCTTTGGACAAGCAAAGAAAAAGTAGTTCATAAAACACGCTTGAATCAGCAAATCGCCTGCCGCAAACGAAAGACCGCGCCCCGATTGGAACGCGGTCTTGTTGTTGTCGATTATGGCGGAGGGGGTGGGATTCGAACCCACGGTGGCTTGTGACCACACTTGATTTCGAGTCAAGCACCTTCAACCGCTCGGACACTCCTCCGCAACGCGTGCAATGTTATCACGCAAAAAATTTTCTGTCAAGAATCATTTGCCGAAGTAGCGGTCGAGCAGACCTTTGAACGCTTTGCCGTGACGAGCTTCGTCGCGCGCCATTTCGTGAACGGTGTCGTGAATTGCGTCGAGATTGAGAGCTTTGGCGCGTTTGGCAAGGTCAGTCTTACCGGCGGTGGCACCGTTCTCGGCTTCGACGCGCATTTGCAGATTTTTCTTGGTGCTGTCGGTGAGAACTTCGCCCAACAATTCCGCGAACTTGGCGGCGTGTTCAGCCTCTTCCAACGCGGCGCGACGCCAATATTCGCCGATTTCGGGATAGCCTTCGCGATAGGCGACGCGGCTCATTGCAAGGTACATGCCGACTTCGGTGCATTCGCCGTTGAAGTTTGCGCGAAGATCTTGGATGATGTCGTCGGGAACACCCTGCGCGACGCCGACAACGTGTTCAGCCGCCCACGTCAATTCGCCTTCCTGTTTGGTGAATTTGGACGCGGGAGCTTTGCATTGCGGGCACTCGGCAGGCGGAGCGTCGCCCTCGTAAACGTAACCACAAACGCTGCAAACGTACTTAGCCATAATTAAAACCTCCCAAAAAATTTTTGAATCATACGCTTGCGGCAGATTATAGCATGAAAAATTTTTCTTGGCAATTATCTTGAAGACGGCGCGTCACGCCTTAACGACACTGATACGTTGGCGAATGTGGTTGCCGCCCGCAATTTCGTCGACCATTGCAAGTGCGTAGTCCGCGTAGCTGATGATACTTTCGCCCGCCGCGTTCAACGTGAATTCCTCGCCCGCAAGGATGTATTTGCCCGTGCGCTCGCCGTCCGCACGAAAATCCGCCGCAGGGCTCACGAACGTCCATTTAACGTCGTCGCGCTCGCGAAGTTCGGCAAGTTCCTTCGTCTGCGCTTGAGCCGTCGGAAAATATTCGGCGGGGAATTCGGGCGTGTTGAGCAGTTGCGTCGTATGAGCCTTGTCGACGTAAAGACTGCCTGCGCCGCCGACAACCAACAGCCGCACGTTCGAGCCGCTCAAGATGTCGCAAAGGTGTTTGAGCGTCGTTGAGTGCAGCGGCAAAGTTTCGGGACTCCACGCGCCGAAACAATCAACAACCGCGTCGAAATTTTCCAAGTCGCGCCGTTCAAGGTCGAAGATGTCCTTAACGATGACTTTTGCCGCGCCGTCGACTTCAACCGACCGTCTGACAAATGCCGTGACCTCGAAGCCGCGAGACGCCGCCTCCGCGACGACTTTGCGACCGACTCTGCCCGATGCCGCTACTACTGCGATTTTCATGTGTGTTACCTCCAAAAAATTTACTGCGATTATTTCGGCGGGATTAGGCACCGCATGGCGTTGAGCACTGCCAAAACCATAACGCCCACGTCCGCGAAGATTGCCGCCCACATATTCGCAAGACCTGCCGCGCCCAGTAACAGGCACAAAACTTTGACGCCGATTGCAAATATGATGTTCTGCTTGACGATTGCAAGGCACTTGCGAGAAATTTTTATCGCCCGCGAAATTTTCAGCGGGTCGTCGTCCATAAGCACAACGTCCGCCGCCTCAATCGCCGCGTCCGAGCCGAGTGCGCCCATTGCAATGCCGACATCCGCTCGACTCAATACGGGCGCGTCGTTTATGCCGTCTCCGACGAACGCAACTTTGCCGCCCGACTGCGCCGCAAGTATTCGTTCAAATTCCGCAACCTTATCCGCAGGCAAAAGTTCACTGCGGTAATTTTTTATGCCGAGTTCAGCCGCGACCTTTGACGCAATTTTTTCGCTGTCGCCCGTGAGCATGAAAATCGACTCGACGCCCGCATTGCGCATTTCGGCGACGGATTCTTTGGCGTGCGGCTTGACGGCGTCCGAAATGACGACGTGCCCCGCGTATTTGCCGTCAACAGCGACGTGAATCACGGTACCGACTTTGTAACACGACTTCCACGCCGCGCCGACATCGTTCATGAATTTTTCGTTGCCGACGCTGACAATCTGACCGTTGACCGTCGCACGAATGCCGCGTCCCGCAATCTCCTCGACCGCCTCGACCGTGCAATCGTCGCGCTCATTGGGGTAA
>JADEZP010000098.1 GCA_015206805.1 Quinella sp. 1Q7
TGCAAAACGTTGAATCAATTTGAACGAGCAAATATTTATTCGTGGCAAAATTCAAAACTCGTAAGATTTTTTCAAAAAGACCGACTCGAATCCATTGGCGGAATTTGTGATAAACACTGTTCCAATTGCCGTAGCGAGCGGGTAAATCGCGCCAACGCGCTCCGCTTTTGAGAAGCCACAAAATAGCGTTGAAGACGATACGAGGATTGAGCGGCGGACGTCCTCTTCTTTTTCTTGTCGGAAAGAAAAATTCTATCTTCTTCCACTGACTGTCTGTTAGGTGATAAAATAAGTTTGACATAAGCATTCCTCGACTTTCAAACTTATTTTATCAGAGAATTGCTTATGTTTTTTTGTTTGTTCGATTTTGCCAACACACCCTAGCTTTTGACGAGCTTGCCGCCGCTTAATTGGTACGTCGTGTCATTGATGTGGAAGGTCGTCGTCGTGCCGAAGTCGCGCAATGTGACGGAGCCTTTGCCGACTTTGAAGGCGATTGATTTGTCGGATTTGTTGTACGTCGGTGCGGAGAATGTCCCCGTGATTTTAAGCAGGTCATTATCTTCGAAGCCATAGATAACGTCCTTGCCGTCGCCGCTTTTGTAAATGAATGTGTCGTTACCTGCGCCGCCCCAAAGCTTATCGTTGCCTTTATAGCCGCGAAGAAAATCGTCGCCGTAGCCGCCCAGAATTGTATCTGCTTTGTCGTTGCCGTAAATGACATCGTTACCGTTGCCGCCGCTCATTGACGACGCCGCGCCCAAATTTGTAATGGAATCGTCGCCGTCGCCGCCGAATATTTTCACGGTGGAAGTTGCGTAGTTATAAATTTTGTCGTCGTCGTTGCCGCCGTCAATCGTGACTTTTGCACCGTGATTGTAGATTGTATCGTCGCCCGTGCCCGCGAAGATGGAAACGTTTGCGCCCTCGTTGTAAATGTGATCCTTATCGTTGCCGCCGTCAAGCGTAACTTTTTTTGCGCCGTAATTGTAGATTGAATCGTTGCCCGCACCGCCGAATATTTTCACGGTGGAGTTTTCGTTATAAATTTTGTCGTTATCGTTGCCGCCGTCAATCGTGACGGTTGCGCCGTAGTTGTAAATTGTATCGTCACCCGTGCCGCCGAAAATTTTGGTCTTCGTGCCCGCGTTGTATATTTTATCGTTGCCGCCGAATGCTTGAATTGTCGCGCCCGAAACGGCATTGTTGAGACTGTCTTTGCCTGCTGTGCCGACGAGCGATTTTGCTTTGGCGGCGTTGTAAGTGTAAGCTCCGCCTGTTGCGGCTTGCTTGGCGAGGTAGCGCATAAAAACGTAGCCCGCAGAGTAAGCGTAACTGTCAGATTTGCCGTTCAGAGTGTTTGACAGCACCGAAGGATTTTTCGCCAAGTACGTGATGTCGCCCGCTCTTTCGTCGTCAATGCCCGCAGTCAATTCAGCCCAGCCTTCCTTGATGAATTTCGGCAACTCGTAACCGTAAAGAACTTTGGCGTGCATCAAAGTATGCGTGAGCTCGTGCGCCAAGGTTTTGTCGAGATAAAATTTTGTATCTTTGCTGTAGCCGTTGGGATTTGTAGTGACGATGTTTTTGTAGTAACGCATATTCACAACGAGTTCGACGGCGTCAACTTTGCCGTCAGCTTTGCCGTCGGAATTTCTGTCGTGATAATCATTCCACGCCAGCTCCGTGGTTGAATTATCTTCAACGAAGCTCACGGTTATTTTTTTGAAGTGAACGTCGGAATCCGTGAAGCTGTAGCCGTAAGATGTTTTAATCAAGTCCAGCGCGCCTTTTGCCCACCAAGTGTAAAGTCCTTGCCAGATGAATTTTTCTTTAGCCGAAAGTTTTTTGAACGGCTTGTCCAACGTAAAAGTCAGTCCGTTGACGGTGAAAGATTGATCTGTAAATTTTTTCAGCGAGCCACTTTCGGGAACAATGTTTTCGGAAGTTTTTTTGGAGCCGCCCGCGTCCAAGCCCGTTATCGCGCCCGTGTCGGTATTGCTCAAGTTGATGCCGCACTTTTCGCGCAAAAATTTATCCCAACCGTTTTTCTTGTCGGCGGCAATGTAACTTTTGCAGTCTTTAATCAGTTGATTGATGACGGCTTGCGTGTTCGTGAAGGCAGACGAAACTTGAATTGCCGTGTCGAGTGCCGCCATTGCTTTAAGGGGTGTCTTGTCCAACGCCGCCATAAACGTTTTGATGATTCCTTGTTGAGTCGCCATATGAATCACTCCTTCCGAAAAAATATTTCGCCGCACAAAAAAAAATTCCCGCCTTTCGACGGGATGAAAATTTTTTGCGCCGAGATTAGCCTTTAACCAATTTGGAGCCGCTGACGTGATAAGCCGTGCCGTTGACGTTAAAGCTTGTGGCGTTGATGTCGCGCAGAATTATGGCATTGGCGGTCGAACCGACTTTGAACGCGACTTCGTCCGTGGAGCTGTTGTAGCTTGCGGAGAACGTGCCCGTTATACGGAGCAAGTCGTTGTCGTCGAAACCGTATATAACGTCCTTGCCGTCGCCGCTTGCATAAACGAACGTATCATCGCCGGCATTGCCCCAGAGTGAATCGTTGCCCGCACCGCCGACGAGCGAATCATTTCCTGCACCGCCGCGCAAAATATCGTTGCCTGCGCCGCCCGACAAAGTGTCTGCACCTGCGCCGCCGTTTAGCGTGTCGTTGCCGTCTTGACCGAAAAGTTTATCCGCATCCGTGCCGCCGAGGATTGAATCGGCACCCGCGCCGCCGTAAATTGAATTCTTGCCGCTGCCGCCGAGAATTACGTTGTCTTTTGCATTGCCCGTGATTTTGACAGCCGTCGTGCGCTTGGAGGCTTCGATATTTCTGATTTTAAAGTCGGCAGTAACGGGCGATTTTGTCGAATTCGTGACGGTGAGTTTCGTGGAAGTGTCTTCCACAATGTTGACTTTTGACAAGCTTGCCGCGTCGACCAAAGTTATCTTGCCGTCGCCGACAGTGACAATGATGTCGGTGCCGCTCTTTGTTGTGGAGTAGGTGCTGCCGATTGAAAGTGTCGAGGTCGTGCCGAAGCCGTAAACCGTATCGTTGCCGTCGCCCGAAAAATATTCAATCGAAGTGTTTTCTGCATAAGAACCCAAGCTTATCTGCTCGTTGCCCGTGCCGCCGTTGATTGTCACGTTTTTGCTGTCGTAGGTGCGGATGTTGTCGTTACCGTCGCCGCCGTCGATTAAGGCGAAGTCGCCATCGTTGTCAATGTAATCGTCGCCGTCGCCGCCGTCAATTGAAACGTTCGAGCCGTAGTTGTCAATTTCATCGTCACCTGCGCCGCCGTTGATTAAAACGTTTTCGCCGCTGTTGTCAATTTCATCGTCACCTGCGCCGCCGAGGATTAAAACATTTGCGCCGTAGTTGTCAATTTCATCGTTGCCTGCGCCGCCGTCGATTGTAACATTTACGGCACTGTTATAAATTGAATCGTTGCCCGCGCCCGCAACAATCGACACACTTCCGAAATAATTTCTTAAGGTATCGGCACCTTTGGTGAGCGTGATGACGTCGGTATTTTCGTCCTTGTTGATGTTGAGCGATTTGCCCTTCGCGCCGACCAAACGAATTTTGCCTTTGCCGACCTTGACGATGACATCATTGCCGCTGGTCTGCGTGGAGTAAGAGCCGCCCGTTATCGTGAGCACGTCGGATTCGTTGAAGCCGTAAACAATATCGTTGCCGTCGCCCGCCGCGTATTTGACGACGTTGCCTGCCGCGTTCAAAGTAATGCGGTCGTTGCCCGCGCCGCCGGCGATAGTGTTGTCGTAGTAGTCGCTGAAAATGGAATCGTTACCTGCTCCGCCGTTGATTGATACGAATTCGCCGTAGTTACGAATGGAATCATTGCCGTCGCCGCCGTCGATTAGGACGTTGCCGCCGTAGTTGTAAACGGTATCTTTACCCGCGCCGCCGAGGATTGTCACGTTGTCGCCGTCGTAACTGTTGTAAAAATAATCATTGCCTGCGTCGCCGTTGATTGTGACCTTTATGGCAGAGTTGCGAATCGAATCGTTGCCTGCGCCCGCAGTGATTTTAACATTTCGGATGTTGTTAGAGAGGGTATCGGCTCCTTTGGTGAGCGTGATGGTTTTCGTTCGATATGTTTTGTTGATGTTGAGCGATTTGCCCTTCGCGCCGACCAAAAGAATTTTTTCTTTGCCGACGGTGACAATGACGTTATCGCCGCTTGCTTGCGTGGAGTAAGAGCCGCCCGTTATCGTAAGAATACTCGACTCGTTGAAACCGTAAATCGTATCGTTGCCGTCGCCCGCCGCGTATCGAACGACATTGCTCACCGCTTGCAAAGTAATGCGGTCGTTGCCTGCGCCGCCCGTGACGACGTTGTTGTATCCGCTGCTGTAAATGGAATCTGCACCCGCGCCGCCCGTGAGTGTGCTGTCGTAGCCGCTGTTGTAGATATAATCGTTGCCGTCGCCGCCGTCGAATGAAAGGTTATCGTAGTTAATGTTGTAGTTGCGAATCGTATCATTGCCCGTGCCGCCGAGGACTGTCACACCGTAACCGTAAGCTTCGACTGAATCGTTGCCTGCGCCCGCATTGATTGAGGAATAGTAGCCGTAAGAGTTGTAAATTTCGTCGTTGCCCGCGCCCGCATTGATTGTCACTCTGTCGCCGCTGTTGTAAATGTAATCGGCACTTTTCGTGCCGGAAACAACGGTGCCGTACGTGGAATTGCTGAAGCTTGCCATAAAAAATTCTCCTCCTCCAAAAAATAAAAGCCGCTTCCTGATGCCGCATATCTTACACCGCACGTAGGGAAGTTAGCAAGATTTGTTCAAAAAATTCCCGGCAACGTGACGTTGCATCCGACGGACGCGTCCAAGTAGTCAACACCGCAGTCAATCGCCGCGCTTGAACGTTGCGCAAAAAAATCCCGCCGAGTGTTCGACGGGACGAAATTTTTCAGCCGAAATTATTCTTTGGTGATGATGCCGTCAAGACGATAGGTCGTGTCGTTGACTTGGAAAGTATTCGTTTGGAAGTTGCGCAACGTGATTGAGTCCGTGCCGACGGCGAAAACAATTTCGTTCGAGGAGTTGATATATACGGGTTCGGAGAATTTGCCGCTGATTTGGAGCAAGTCGCCGCTTTCAAAGTTGTAGATAACGTCGTTGCCGTCGCCGCGCGTGTAAATGAACGTATCGTTGCCGTCTTCGCCCCACAACGTATCGTCGCCCTTGCCGCCCGTGAGTGAGTCGTTGCCGTAGCCGCCGAACAGTGAATCATTTCCTGCGCCGCCGTTGATTGTATCGATGCCGTCGCTGCCGTAAATCGTATCGTTGCCCGCGTCGCCGAGGATGATGTCGTTGCCGCCTTCGCCGACAATGTAATCGTCGCCCGTGTAGCCGCGCAAAGAATCGTGTCCCCAGCCGCCCCAAATGTTGTCGTTACCTGCGCCGCCGTTGACGGTGTCGTCATTGTCGCCGCTGTTGACATAGTCGTTGCCGGAGCCGCCGAGCAAGATGTCGTCGCCCGCGTTGCCGTAAATCATATCGTCGTTGTCGCCGCCGTTGATTGAATCCGTGCCCGAGCCGCCGACGATTGAATTTGCCTGCTTGTTTGCCATAAGTTGCAGTGTATTCGTTCTGGCGGTGGCGTTGACCGTTCTGATACCCGCGCCGATTGTTATTGGCGATTTGGTATCGTCGGTGATAACGAGCGTCGACGAAGCACTGACCACCGTCGAAAATTTTTTGCCCGTCATGTCGACCATAGAGAGGACTTTTTCTTTGGCGTTCCTTACGGTGAGTGAACCGCCGTTGCTGAAGGTAAACACCGCGTCCGAGTCGACGACTGCCGCCGAATAAATTGCCGAGCCGACGCTGATTGTGTCTTCGCCCGTCACGTAGTCGCCGATTATGTCGTTGCCCGCGCTGTAGACGAACAAATCATTGCCGTAGTCGCCGTAGAAAACGTCATTGCCCGCGCCACCGTAAATTGTATCCGCGCCGTAATTGCCGTAAAGCATATCATTGCCCGCGTCGCCGTAAACTTTATCGTTGCCGTCTCCGCCGTATAAAGTATCGTCGCCGGTGTTGCCTCTGATTGAATCGTTGCCGTAGTTGCCGATAATGTAATCGTTGCCGTCTCCGCCGCTTAACGAATCATTGCCGTCGTTGCCGTTAAGATAATCGTGACCTGCGCCGCCGAGCAAAACGTCATCCCCCGCGCCGCCGTAAAGCGTATCGTCGCCCGCGCCGCCGTCCAACGAGTTTTTGCCGTTGCCGCCGACGATTGAATTTGCCAACGCGTTCGCCATAAGTTTGAACGCTGTCGTGCGGGCAGTGGCGTCGACGACTTTAACGCCCGCATCAATCGTTATCGGAGAGTTCGTCGCGTCCGTCACGAACAACGTTATCAGACCGTTTGAATCGAATATGACCGAATGCTCATTGCCTCTGAAGTCGATTATGTCAATCGGTTTATTTTTGTGATCTTTGACGGTGAGCAAGCCGCCGTTTTTGAAGGCGAACACGACATCCGAGCCGTTGAGACTTGTCAAGGTTATCTCCGAGCCGAGCTTAATTTTGTCGCCCGAAGTGTAATCGGTGATAACGTCTTCGCCCGCGCTGTAGATGAAAATATCGTTGCCCGCGCCGCCGAATAAAGTATCGTTGCCCGACCCGCCGCTAAGTGAATCGTTGCCTTTGCCGCCGTTGAGGCTGTCGTTACCTTTGCCGCCAAGCAAAATGTCGTCGCCGTTGCCGCCGCTCAACTTGTCGTTACCGTCGCCGCCGTTAAGTGAGTCGTCGCCGCTGCCGCCGATAAGTTTGTCCTTACCGCTGCCGCCGCTCAAGGTATCGTCTCCGCTGCCGCCGTTGAGGCTGTCATTGCCCGCGCCGCCGAGGAGTTTGTCGTTACCCGTGTCGCCGCTAAGCGTGTCGTTACCGTCGCCGCCGTTCAAACTGTCGTCGCCTTTGCCGCCGATAAGTTTGTCCTTACCGTTGCCGCCGCTCAAGGTATCGTCTCCGTTGTCGCCGCTCAACGTGTCGTTGTCGTCGCCGCCGTTCAAACTGTCGTCGCCCGTGCCGCCGAAAATTTTGTCTTTGAGTTTGCCGCCTTGTATGGTGTCGTCGCCCGCGTCGCCGCTGATTGTGACGCTTGAGCCGCTGTTTGTGATACGATCGTCGCCTTTGCCGCCGCTGATTGTGACCTTAGTGCCGCTGTTTGTGATACGGTCGTCGCCTTTGCCCGCGCTTATCGTGACGGACGCACCGCTGTTTGTAAGGGTGTCGTCATAAGCTGAACCGGTTATCATTATGCGAGAATCACGGTTGGTTATTTTCTTTTCCTTTGCTGTAGCCATGAAAATCACTCCTTAAAAAAGCAAGTTCAAAATGTTTTCGGCATTCTAGCAAAAATTTTCGCGCGTTGCAATAAAAAAATCCCGCCGCAGACTTCCGCGTCGGTGCAGGGGATTGTCACGACTTACAGAAATATTTCGCTTGGAGGTGATTGAGATGTCTGATACCAAAACCAAAGACTTCAACGAATACCTTATGGAGAGTGTTCAAGCCGCACGCAACGAAACTCGCGAAACCAAGCAAGACCTCGGCAAACGCATGGACGAACTCGGCAAACGCATGGATCGAATCGAATCACGCATGGACAAGCTCGAAGATAAAATCGACAAGCTGTCCGACAAGCTCGACGCATCGATGAAAGAAATGCGCGACCTCGTTGCACAGTCGCAAAAAGACATTCGCAGCACAACGCAACACAGTCAAATTTTAACCATGACGGTCATCAGTATTGTCGTTGTGGTTATCTCGACCTTTTTAACGCATTAACAAGAGGTGCTTGCATGAAGAAACTAATTGAAGTCTCAATCCCGATTGACGCAATCAACGCGGCGTCTGCGCGGGAAAAATCGATTCGGCACGGGCTGTATTGTTCGCGTCGATGATCGACGACCCGTCCGAACACCCCGAAAAATTTCCGACGCCCGAAACTCAACAAGCTGAACGTGAACGGCTGTTCGCGCTGATTGATGAGCTCGTCAAGTGGGAGAACAGCGGCAAGCAAGAAATTTTTTCGCGCGCGCTTGACGAAATCAAAGCCGCTGTCGGCGACGACCTGCCCGCCGTATTGGACCCGTTCGCCGGCGGAGGCACAATCCCGCTTGAGGCGCAACGGCTCGGCTTGAAGGCGTTCGCCGCCGATTTGAATCCCGTCGCCGTCATGATTAACAAGGCGATGATTGAACTGCCCGCCAAGTTCAAAAATCTGCCGCCCGTCAATCCCGACGCCCGCGCGACAATCGGCAGTCAATCGAATTGTCACGGAGCGCAAGGGCTCGCCAATGTAAATTGCTTCCTACTTGACAATGTATAACAAATTCCTCTGAAAGGAGGTGAAACCGATGTATCTTACACAAATAAACATGATTCGCGGATTAACTAAGGCGGAATATTTTCAGTTTCGCGAGTTGTGTTTTTTCAGCAACTGCCTGTACAATGTCGCGCTCTACAATATTCGGCAACAATTCTTCACGGACAAGACCTATCTGCGCTTTGAATCGAACTATCACGAATGCAAGGACAATGATAATTACAAACTCTTGCAATCAAGCGTGGCACAACAGACATTGCGGGCGGTTGACTTCGCTTTTAAGTCGTTCTTCGGCTCATTCGGCAAAGTTAAGAGCGCACGACCGCCGCGTTATCGCAAGAAAGGTAGCTTGTACACGTTGACAATCACGGGCAACAGCATAAGCATTCACGACGGATTTTTGACCGTGCCGCAAAGCCGAACTTATATGAGTGTTCTAAACAGTCACCGAATCCGAATCAAGGTGCCTGAACGACTGGTCGGCAAGAATATCAAAGAAGTGAAAATCATTCCGCTGTACAAAGGTCGGGCGTTCAAAATCGCGTATTGCTACGAAGTCGATGAGCAAGACTTACGATTGAATCGTGAAAATTCATTGGCGATTGACATTGGGCTTGACAATTTGGCGACATGTGTAACCAATTTCGGGACTTCGTTCATCATGGACGGACGTAAAATCAAACAAATTAATCAAAATTGGAACAAACGCCGTGCATATCTGCAGTCAATTCTGACGAAACAAAATCGCTACTCGTCGAAACTTTTGGAGCGAATCACACTGAAACGTAAAAATCGAATCAATGACTGCTTGAAGAAAACCGCCCGCTACATCGTAAATTTTTGCATTGCCAACGACATTGGGACGGTCATTTGCGGATACAATCCCGACTTCAAGCGCGGAATGAATCTCGGAGCGAAAATCAATCAGCAATTCACGCAGATTAGCTTCGGTGCGTTGCGTCGGCAGTTGGAAAATTTTTGCGTTCGTTACGGCATGAAATACGTCGAGCAGGAAGAAAGCTACACGAGCAAAGCCAGTTTTTTGGATTTGGACTTTTTGCCGGTTTACGACGCTGAAAAGTCTTACACGGGAACATTCAGCGGCAAGAGAATAAAGCGTGGTTTGTACAAGTCAAAAAGCGGAAGGCTAATCAACGCTGACGTGAACGGCGCGGCAAATATTTTGCGCAAAAGTAAGCAGAAGGTCAATTTTGAGCAACTGTGTATGGGGCTTTTGGACAGCCCATTGAGAATAAGAGTAGCTTAGGCTATTAAACTTCTCATGAATCTACCGCCTCTACAGGCGGGGGTAGTTCAATACGCGTTCAAACAGCAGGAGGCGGAACTTGACGGCGCGGCGTCGACGGGTTGGGAGACGATGCTCACGTCGCTGATACGTGCGGGCTTTCAAATCACGGGGACTTGGTCAATGCGCACGGAAATGAAAAGTCGCATGCGTTCGCACGATTCAAACGCGTTGGCGTCGTCGGTTGTATTGGTTTGCCGCAAACGTCCGCCCGAAAACGTTCATTGCGGCAAGTCGGAATTTCTGCGGCAGTTGAAGTCGGAGCTTGTCG
>JADEZP010000022.1 GCA_015206805.1 Quinella sp. 1Q7
TGGCGGCATATCCGTACATTCACAAGACGGATACACGCGACGACGCGGCAGTCTTATCGGAAATTTTTTCGGCTTACGAAGAGCCCGAAGTTGTTTTGACGCAATGCAACGGCAGTTACTTCGACGATGTGGAAAAATCCGTGCTGACGGAAAAATTTCGGACTGCGGAACTGATTGACGCGAAAAAATATTTCGGAGAGACACTCGGCGGCGGATACATGCTGAACGTGGCATTGGGCGCGGCGTTCATAAAAAGCGGGCGTTGCAAATCGCTGTTGGCTGCGGGCGTCGACGTCCACGGAAACTATTTGACCGCGTTCTTGAATTAGAAATTATTTGTCGAGGAGTTCGCGCAATTTTTTTATCGCTTGGAAGTGGATAAAGCCGACGTTGCTCGCGCTTATGTTGAGGATGTCGGCAATGTTCACGTTGGAAAGTTCCGCCCAATATTTCAGCGCAATGATTTGCCGTTGTCGTTCGGGCAAAGAATCGACGGCACGCAACAGATTGGCTGTACGTTCATCGGCAAGCAATTTTTCTTCGGGCTGTTCGCTCGAAGGAGCCGCGTGCTCAAAAAATTCATCCCAACTGACTTCACGACGGCGATTTTCTTTGCGGAAGTGATTTATCAGTGTGTTCGTCGCAATCGTGAACAGCCACGTCGAGAAATTGTAGCGGTCGTTGTAAGTGTGCAGGTTGAGCGACATTTTCATAAAAACTTCGCTGACAACATCGTCCGCCGCCGAAACATTTTTCAACCGACTGAAAATCATTCCGTAGACGAGCGGGAAAAATTTTTCGTACAGCTCAATAAACGCCGTGTCGTCGTCCGCGGCAAGCTTAGCCAACCGATTGTAGTAGTCGTTGTCAAGTTTAGCCATGATGCACCTCACGCCATCTGCCGCTTGACCAAATCGGCGAAAATTCCATTCAGCGCGACCAATTCGTCGAAGGTGCCGCACTCAACGATTTTCCCGCTGTCGAGCACGATAATTTTGTCGCAAGCCTGTATCGTGCTTAATCTGTGCGCGACGACGATTCGAGTGACGTTTCGCTGATTCAAACTCTCCGTGACGATTGCTTGAGTGCGGTTATCGAGCGCGGAAGTCGCTTCGTCCAAAATCAAAATCGACGGCTTGGCGGCAAGTGCGCGGGCGATTAAAATTCGTTGACGTTGCCCGCCGCTGATATTGGTCGAGCCTTCGCTGATGACGGTTTGCATGCCCATCGGCATTTTTTTTATGTCGTCGTCGAGCCCCGCCGCCTTAGCCGCCTCCCACGCGTCCTTTTGCGTCAAAGCAGTCGCTCCGACAATGTTCGAAAAAATATCGCCGCTCATAAGCTGACCGTTCTGCAGGACGACGCCCATTTGACTGCGGACCGACGAAACGTTGAGTTCGGACAGGTCTTGCCCGTCGTAATAAACCGCGCCGCTTTTGGGTTTTTCAAAGCCGAGCATCAAGCGCAGCAACGTCGATTTGCCGCAACCGCTTTTGCCGACGATTGCGACATTTTCGCCCGCCGCAATTCGGAAGCTCATATCGTCAACAACATTCGCGCCGTCGGCAGTGTAAGAGAACGTCAAATGCGAAACTTCAATCGCGCCGCTCAAAATATCGGCGTCGGGCTTATCGTCGGCAATTTCGGGCGTCGCCTCCAAAATCGGGCGCAGATTGTCTATGTTCGGCTGTATCATTAAAAATTGTCCGATAAAGCCGGTCATTGTGTTTAAAGTCATGTTGAAGCCCGTGAACGCCGCTTGAAACGCGATAAACTGCGCGTAATCGATGCCCGGTATGAACAGGTCGCCCTTGACTTCGCTCAAAACGTAGAACGCCACGTAATACAGCAACAGCGTCAAGATCATCGGTTGCACGGAATTCAAAACTGCGTTGTAGTTGTTTTGCATACGAAGTTTTAAGTTCCAATGCCACTCTTCGCCGAAAGATTTGCTCCAGAGGAAATACGCTTGCTCTTCCGCGCCGCCGATTCGGAATTTCGGCAGACCCTTGAGGATTTGTTGCTCAAGTCCCCAAAGCACATTTCTTACCGCAACTATTTTGCTGCGAAATATTCCGGCTTTGCGATAGATGAAAAGCGTCGCAACCAAGTACAGAATCCACAAAACCATTGCCGCCGCCGTAAGCTTGATGCTGTAGTAGCACATAAGCAACAAGCTCCAGAATGAGAACAGCACGTTGAATATCGCGGAAATCATTTCGCCGTTTATGGTGTTCTTGATAACTTCAATGCCCGTAATTCTTTGCGCAAGTTCGCCCGACGTGAATTGGCGGAAAAATTTCGTCGGCAAAGCCAAAATCCTGCCCCAAATTGCCGCCTCCGTCTGCATGTCGATGTGCGACGTGATTCTTAGGACGACGATTGAGCGAACGACGGATACTGCCGCCATTGTGAACGCCGTGACGATTGAAACTTGCGTAACGATGACGAGTCCGCGCCTGTCGAGTATCGGGATTATGTCCGCGAAGATACTTTCCGTGATTATCGGCGTGAGCAACGGTATCAAACCCGCGACGAAGCTTGCCGTCAGAATCAAACGGTAATCGCTGTGCCAACTGCGCCGAATCATGAATTTCATCAGGTCGGTGAATTTCAGCGGACGCAGCGGCAAACCCGCGTAACACTCAAACGCGTTCTTGTCGATTTGCGCGGCAATGTCGGCTGTGATTAAAATGCCGTCGGGATTTTTTTGGGTGATGAGTTTGTAGACGCCGGGCTTTTGCTGAATGAACGCGGCGAGCTCCTTTTTTTCGCCGAAGTAGCCGAGCATAACGCCGCTGTCTTTCAGGTACCAGTCGCCCTCCAACGTCACGAGCCGCATTTGCATGTTGGCTTTTTGAATCAGCCGCCGAATCAAGCCGACTTGGTCGAGCCGCTTGACGACTTCGGGCGCGATTTGCAAATTGTTCGCGGGCATGCCGAGAAATTTAGCGATACGCTTCACGAGGAAGGCAATTTCTTCCGATTTGCCGTCGCCGCCCGATTCGTGGCTGTAAAGAGATTCTTCGCCGCTCAAGTTGTCAATCGCCGCGTCGATTAAATTTTTTTTGTGCCGACTGCGAGTATCGAGCCGCATCGCCAGCCGCTTATCTTCCGCGTCGAATCGCATACCGAGCAGCATGGCGAAAATTTGTTCGTTCTCCGTGAAGTCGTCGAGCAACGACTCCGAATCATCTTCCGAGCCGCGCAATACATTGCCGTTTATCCACGGAATCAAAACGTCGTCGCCCTTGTCGGCAATCAGTCTAAGCCACGGCAACTTGATTAGGTTTCGGAACCACGTCCGCATTAAGTTTGCCTGTTCAAGCGGCTCAAGGTCGTTGAGCGACAAAACTTCCAGCTCCGAATCTTGCACGGCGTAAATTTGTATGTCGATTTGCTCAAACTCGTCGAGCGACGGATAAGCCGCCTCGGATATCGCCAGCTCCATCAAAAAAATTTGGCGGAATGATTCTTTCAGTTGCGTGACGGCATAAACTTCCGCAACGCCCGATTGTAAGCGCACGAATTGATTTTCTGCACGAAGTCGGTAACGTTGTCCCGCTAAAAGTTTCACGCGTTCGCCTCCTCCGTATTTTTGTCGTGACCTTCAATCAAACGGCGATAAGGACCGTCGTGTTGCATCATGTCACGGTGAATGCCGCGTTCGACGACTTTGCCTCTGTCCAGAACGATAATTTCGTCGCAGTCGCGAATCGTCGACAATCTGTGCGCGACGATAAAGCATGAACAGCCGCGCCGCCGAATGTTATCCAGAACGATTTTTTCCGTGACGGGGTCGAGTGCCGAAGTCGCCTCGTCGAGCACAAGGATTGACGGATTGTTTGCAAGGGCGCGGGCAATTTCGAGTCGCTGACGTTGACCGCCGCTGAAATTCAAGCCGCCTTCAGAAACTTTCGCCTCGTAGCCGCCGTCAAGCCGTAAAATGTCGTCGTGAATGCAAGCGTCCTGCGCGGCGCGAATCACATCTTCTTTCTTGACGGAACTGTCGAACAGCGTAATATTTTCGCGAACCGTGCCTGTAATTTGAAAAATATCTTGGTCGACGGACGACAGCGAATTGACAATCACGTCACGGGGAATTTCGCGCCGCTTTACGCCGTCGAAGAGAACGTCGCCGCTCCATTCCTCGTAAAAGCCCGTGAGAATTTTTGACAGCGTCGACTTGCCCGAACCGCTGAAACCGACAATCGCCACCCAATGACCGGGCTCAATGTGCAGATTGAAATTTTCCAACAGCGGCGGATCCAGCGGACTGTAGCCGAAAGTTACGTTGCGCAATTCAATGTCGCCCGACAGTCGCGTCCCGCTGAAATGAGTTTCGCGATTCTCGTCGGGATAATTCAAGCTGTCGACTTGTTGGCGGTAAACGTCGTCAAGGCGTTGCATTTGCATTTCGGTCGTCTGCAAAGTCGCTCCGAGTTGCACCAGTTTGTTGACGGGCTCTTGAAAACGCCCCATCAAATTTTGAAACGCGGTAAAAATGCCCGCCGTCATTACGCCTTCCATAATCGAAAAGCCGCCGATTGTGATTATCAGCGCGGAATTGAGACCCGTCAGCAAGGTCGGCAAAATGTTCATCGTCAAGGATTTCATTTGAATTTCTTGCGTGCCGAGCAAAACTTTCGAGTGGTAACCTGCCCACTTCGCGAAAAAATCGCCCTCGTTGCCGTTCGCTTTAATCGTTTCAATCATCATCAAGCCGTTGACAGCCGTGCCGAATTCTTTGCCGCGTGCCTGCTGGACGCGCTTGTTCATATCCGTTATTTGTCGCCGCAAAATAAAAAAGACGATTAGATTTACGGCACTGAAGCTCACGCCGATTAGCGTCAAAGTCACGCTGTATTGAAGCAGGAGCACGAGATAAAACAGCGCGATAAAAAAATCCAGAACCGCCGTTGCCGCTTGATCGGATAAAACTCGCGCGATTGCATCGTTAAGACCGACTCGCCGCGCAATTTCGCCCGCGTATCGTTGTTGGAAGAACGTCATCGGCAGTCTAAGCACGTGCCAAAAAAATCTTGACGAGTCGGCGATTTTCAATTTTTCTTGCCAGCGCGTGAGCAGAATTATCCGCATGACGTTGAGTATGCCCGTCAAAATGATTGTGCCGCCCATTGCCAAGCATAATTTCGGCATCCAATCGGGATGTTTGCCGGTCAATATGTCGTCGAGAAAAATTTGGCTGAACACGGGCGACGCCAATCCGGGGAAAATCATCGCCGCGCCAATCAGCATCATGAAAATCATTGCGGATTTATCTTGAGCAAGTTTTTTTGAAATTGCCTTGACGACGTTGTAAGCTTGACCTTCGCGCTTGAAATTTTCGGCGGGCTTGAATTTCATCGCAATTCCCGTGTACGACGTGCGGAAATCTTCCCACGCAACGGTGCGCCGACCCATTGCGGGATCGTTCAGATACGCGACGTCGCCGATAATGCCTTCGAGCACGACAAAGTGATTGAACTCCCAATGGATAATCAGCGGAAAAGTTTGCTTATTGCGCAACGTGTCAGCCTTCCAACGAAAGCCCTTCGCCTCGCAGCCGAAATTTTTCGCCGCCTTCATGATATTTGCCGCGTTGGAGCCGTCGCGATTGACGCCGCATTCTTGACGCATCTTTTCAAGCGGCACCCAACGTCCGAAACTTGCCAAAATCATTGCCAACGACGCCGCGCCGCATTCGACAGCCTCCATCTGCAAAATCGTCGGCACCTTCACGCGCGAACCGTCTTTTGCGCCGAAAAATTTTTTGAGCTTATCAATCATGCCGTCACCTGCTCCGCAACCATTGACTGATTTTATAAAAAACTTTTTCAATCGGCGGCTGTCGCTCAATGATAATCGAGCCCGTGCAAAAACTGCCGGGCGTAATCGGCTTGTGTTCGCCGACAATCGAAGTCCACAGGTAGCCCGACTCCGAATCGTCGTCTTTAACCAGGTCGAATTTTATTTCCATCAACGCGCTGTTTTGACTGCTTTGAATCCATTGAGCGAGCTGGTCGTTGCCGAGTTTTTGACGGATACTTTCCGCCGAGACGGGATATTGCGACACGCTCCGCACGACGCCGATTAAATTGCCCGTTTGCGAAGCGTCGACGCCGTTGGGAACAAGCTGAATCGTCATACCGGGTTCAACGCGCTTGCCTTTGTCGACGGGAATATAAAAAACTCCCTTCAAGTCGTCGCGGTTTTGAGTAAGGCGAATCGTGCAAACGGGCGTGTTGCCGGAAATGACTTTGCCCTTGTCAATCAAAACCTCGTCGACAATGCCGTCGTAATCGCTGTAAATGTATTCCGCAATGTTGAGCTGTTCTTTCTTCGCGCCGTATTGATAAACCCTGTTCAAGGCGTCGCGGTCGCTGGAGGCAAGTCCCATGCCGTATTGCGTCATTCGGGTATCAGCCGATTGTTGAGCCTGTTCGAGTTGCGCAATCAAATCGCCGACGTGAACGCGAGTACCCGTCTTTACGTAAACGGCAGAAACTTTGCCGCCCGATATGTGAGAAACGTTCACGACGCCCGCCGAGTCCATGATAAGTCCCATGCCGTTCGCCTTGACCGTGAACGCGCCGAAAATTGACCACAGCACTATCGAGAACAGCAACACCATTATTGCCGCAATCATCACCCAGCCCGTCGGCGTCGTTATCGGAAAGAGCATGTCCAACCGTTCGGGCGAGCGCAATTTATTCAACGCCTCTTTGCTGAAGATGCGATTTTGTTCAGCCAATGTTATCGTCTCCTTCAAGCGTGAAATCAACTTTCATGCCGTCTTCGAGATCTTCGGTGCCACCCGTTACGACCAGTTCGTTTTCATGTAGACCGCTCACGACCTCAATAAACGTTCCGTCGTCGACGCCCGTTTGAATCTGTCGGCGAAAAATTTTTCCGTCAGCCGCGACGAAAACTTCATTGCGAGCGGGCGAAGTCATTGCGTCGAGCGGCACGGTCAGACAGTTGCGCGAAGTTATCATCTGCAAGTACACGGAATTATAATTTTGCGGCTCAAGCAGTCCCGCGCGGTTATCGACTTCCCAAAGAATTTTTCTGATATTGGCGGGCACGGTCGGCGGTGGAGTTATCTCCACGATACGCGCCGTAAAGTTCCGGTCGGAACCGGCGTTGCTCGCTTCGTATTCGGTATCGTAAATCTTGGAAAAGTCCGCGTGAGCAAAATTAATTTTCGCCATATCGCCCGCCTTAAAGCTTTTGGAAGTGTCGTCTTGTATGTCGATTGAAAAATTCAGCGTCCTGAAGTCGCCGATTAAAGCCATCGGAGTGCCCGCAGTCACATACGAGCCCAGCGTTTTGTACAGAATCAAAACTTCACCGTCAATTGGCGCGGTAACTTCGCTGTAAGAATTCTCGATTAAAAGTTGCTGTTTCTGTGCGACAAGATATTCTTTTTGAGCAAGGAGCGATTCGCGCTGAAGATTCGCATTTTTGATGTTGACTTGCGCTTCGCGGTACATGGCTTCGATCTCCTCGAATTTTTCTTTCGTGACGGCTTCTTGCGCGAAAAGTCTGCCGTACCGCTCGAATTCGCTTTTGGCGCGGGCAAGGTTGCTTTCCGATTTGACAATTTCGTTTTCGCTGCGGATAATTTCGTTGTCGACCTTGAGGATGTCAATATCGGCTTGCCGAATTTTAATCGGGTAAGTCTCGTTCGTCACAGTAAAAAGCGGTTGACCTTGAACGACGCGAGTATTCTTCCGTACAGCAATCGAAGTAATTCTCCCGTCGAGCAAAGTAACCGCATCTGCCATTCGATTTGAGTAAAGATTCAGCGTATCGACATTTAAACGAGCCTTCAGCGGGCGAACTTGAACTTTCGCGCCGCGCAAAGGAATTGATTGGTCGGACATTCGCGCCGCTATCTTACTTTCGCCGCGCTGATTTAAATATGTCCCGTATATCGTCAACGTAACAATTAAAATAAAAATTGCGCCCAATCCGAGAAAAAATGGTCGCTTCATTAAACAATCACTTCCTTTCGGAAGGATTTTAGCAAACTTTTAAATACGTGGCAATTTATCAGATGCTTACCGATGATTTTGGCGTCATCACGGGAATTTTCTTTGCCGAAGGTAACGCGAATTGTCCCGCGAATGTAATTTTCGGGAATCGCCAAAGCTTGCAGGACGTGAGAAATTTTTATCTGCCGCGAGTTGCAAGCCGAACCGGTTGATATGCAGATGTTTTTCAAGTCGAGTTGGTGCATCAAAGCTTCGCCGTCGCAGTCTTTGAACGACAAGCTCAAGTGACCGGGCAAGCGATTTTCTCCGCCGTTCAAAATAAAATCGACGCCGTTGGCACGCAGACAGTCGAGCAAAATTTTTGTGCAGGCGGCAACGTTCGTGGCGTTCTGATTCATGTCGCGACAATTTTTTTCGAGAGCGAGAGCCATAGCCGCGATTGCAGGAATGTTTTCAGTCCCCGCGCGCCGCGAAAATTCCTGCGCGCCGCCGTCAATGTAAGGCGGAAGTTCCACGCCGTCGCGAACGTACAAAAATCCGATGCCTTTCGGACCGTTGAATTTGTGAGCGGAGGCGGACAACATATCCGCGCCCGAAAATTTCACGTCAACGGGAATGTGTCCGACGGCTTGCACGGCGTCCGTATGAAAAATTTTTCCCGCCGCGTGAGCAATGTCCGCCAACGTTTCAATCGGCTGAATCGTGCCGACCTCGTTGTTGGCGAACATGACGGAAATAATTTTCGTCGACGGCAAAATTTTTTCGTGAAGGTCAGCGGGCTTGACTGCGCCGAATCTGTCGACGGACAAAATCGTCACGGTGCAGCCCAAATTTTTCAGCGCGGCGCACGAGTTCAAAACGGCTTTGTGCTCAACGGCGGAAGTGATTATGTTCGGGCGTTCGCTCAAATGTGCAAGCGCGACGGACTTTATCGCGTGGTTGTCGCTTTCGGTGCCGCCCGACGTGAAAAAAATTTCGTGCGGCTCGGCATTGATACACGCGGCGATTTTCTCCCGCGACTCACGCAGAATTTTTTTCAGCGGACGCGCAAGCTTGTAACTCGACGACGGATTAGCGAAAAAATTTTTCTGCAGGTCGAACATCAAAGCCGCCGCGTCGTCGTCAAGTTTAGTCGTCGCGGCGTTGTCGGCGTAAATGATTTTACTCGAAGAGTTTGCAACCGTCATGTTTGAAGTCCTCGATTTTGTCCAAAATATCTTGCGGCTCGACTTCCAAAAAATTCGCCAGACATTCAACGCAATAAAAACTCTCGGACTGCGCGCCCAAGAGTTTTTTTGATATGCCGATTTCGTTTTTGGTCAGCGGACGTTTGCCGCAAGCAATGCAACCGAAAATTTTTTTTGTCAACTAAATTACCTCGAATTTCGGAATATTTTTGCCGGTGTATTCGACATCAAGCAGGGCAAGCTGTTGCCGAATCGTCGCGCGCATTTGACAGGCACGTTTCAGACAGTGGCGGCGGAAAAGTTTTTTGTCGACCTCTTCGGCGCGGCGGACGTTCGGGAAGAATAACTTCAAGTAAGCCGTCGCAATGCGTTTAATCGCGGCAGTATCGCGCGTGTCGGCTTTGTCGGGCACCTTGACGAGCTTGTCGACAATCGCGCGGTAACTGACATCCTCGCGCAGTTCATGAAGTATCGCGCAAAAATATTCGGAGTTCAAAGCCCAGCCGCAAATTTTCATGTCGTCATTCATGCGCGGAATATTCCAGCCCTTGATGAAGCCGTGAAAGCGTTCAATCAGCGCGGATTCGTGGAAGACCGTCGGCAATTCGTCAAACATATTCGCCGCGCCGTCCATGTCCATTGTCGCTTTTGAAATGTTGCCGCTCAAAATAACGCCCGCGTCGGCGTTGTTGGAGTGGTTGCCGACCGTGTAAATGCCGTTCTCCAAAAAGCCTTTCAAAGCGGCGCGAAGTTCGTCCGTGTCCTTGAATGAAATCGTCTGCACCTCGTCAAGTGCCACGAAGTCATTGTAAGCGACAAGACCTTCCTGCCGTTTCTGCATGTCGTAAAACATTTTGGCGCGGCTCATAATTCCGCCGCTCGATAGCCAACCGAAACGACTTACCTGCCCGAAGACGTAAGATTTGCCCGTGCCCTTCGGAGCAAGCTCAATCAGATTCAGCCGCTTTTCGACGAAGGGCAACAGTCGCGTGAGCATGGTCAATTTTTCGTCCGCACGCTCGTAGCCCGCCGCATTGTAATCAATCGCGCCCAACAGAATTTGCAGCCACTCGTCGAATGAAAAATTTTTCCGCGCGTCCTTGTAAAAGTCCAAGTCAATTTTGTACGGGCAAAAATTTTTGAACTTCAGCAGCCGAATTTTGCCGGGGATTTTCGGTCGCGCGTCGTAATCGGGCGGACGGTAGCCAAGCTCAATCATGCCCCAAACTTCGCGCCCGCCGACGAGTTCATCTTTGTACAGATACCAAATGTTTTCGTCAATCATCGTCTCCTTAGCCGCAAGCCCGAAATCCGGCAGATTGAACGCCGCCGCGCCGTTGGCAATGTCAATTTCGACGGAAATTTTCGCCAGCAATTTGACGTGCTCGTTGTCCATGACGATGCGACTTTTAATTGCCGTCCAATCGTCTTTTTTGGGAATGAATCGCCGCACGAAATCCGACAGCTCGTTGGCGTCAAAATTGCCGTCGGAGTCCTCGAATCGCCGCAAAAGCCAATCGCGCATAAACGACGGCAGACTTAGCGCGGAAAAAAAATTGCTGTTCCGCAAGTCTTTGTAAACGACCATGTCGGAGAAAATTTTTCGCAATCGCTGTTCCATTGCCGAACCCCGTCAATCAAAAAAATCAAAACCGTCGTCAATGTCTTTGAGCGGCGCGGGAATTTTTTCAGCCGTGGAAATTTTCGCTTCAATGTCCGAGTTCGGCAAGGCGAATTCGATCACGGGCACCAAAATTTCTTCGAGCGACGCGCCGCCGTGAACTTCGACCGAGGATAATCGCCCGCCCGCGAATCTGTCGTAATTCGCCAAAACCCAAAAGCCGTTTTCAGCCGTCGCGCAGGGCGGCTTGTCGTCAAGGGCGTTTATCGGGCAACAACGTCCGCCGTGTTCGCCGCAGGAAGTCATCTTGAATTTGTTTTCGCGCCCGAACATCACGGCAAGACGGCTTGCCCCGTGGTCGGACGTCAGAATAATTTTTTCGGCATGGTGATTCGTCAGCGCGTTTTTAATTTCGTCAATGACCGCGTCGAGGATTTTAAGTTCGTCGTCAATGTAAGTCGGCGCGGAACATTTGCCGCCGTCGAATTTTTCGGGCGAATGCTTCAGTTCGTCGAGCGCGGAATTTTTGTCGAACTTGTCGCCGCGCCAATCGTCGTAGAAATTTTTATTCTGCGATGTCAACGTCGGCAACTCCGCACGCGCAACTTTAATCGCCGCGAAAAGTCCGGCTTGAGCCGCCCGCGACTTGATGTAACTCAAAAACTCCACGCCGAGCGCGTCCAGCCAATACAGCTTCGCCGTCGGATTCGCCGAGTCCAAAATTTTTTGTCGCGTCGCGAATCGGTTGTAAGCTCCGGTCAGCGCAAGCTCCCGAACGTGCGCTTTGAAGTCCGCGTCGTCGACGTTGCACAGCTTAATTATTTTGTAACGCCGAAAATAATTCGTAACCTCCGCGTCACCGAAGTCGAAGTCCGCCAAATAATCGCGCATCGACGGAAAATTTTGCTTGAACACCGTCGGGACGGTTTGCTTGCCCTGCACCGACTCAATCATCGCGCGACGCTCCGTAGCGGTGTTGTCCGTCAGATACTTCACGGCGTCGGGGAAATTTTTCAGCCGCTCAAGATACGGCGCAAGATACGGCGACGAAATATTTTTGACGGCGACTTTCCGCAACGAATAAAATTCCGCGAAAAATTTTTCGTCAGCGTCGAGCAACGCGAAGAACAAATTTTTTTGATACGCCTCAAAATTTGCGGAACGGGTAAAAACGAATTTCAGATACGGATTGGAAATTTTTTTCTTGAAGCCCGCCGCGAAGGTGCGCCAATGTTCGGGCGGATAACCGTCGCAGTTGTCGTCGAAAAAATATTCGCGCCACTGCGAATCGTTCAGCGCGTCGGATTGCGCGGCAAAGTGCGGCTCACGATTTTTAATCGCGTCGTAAAAGGTTGCTACTTCCCGCACATTCACAAGCGGCAAATTCGTCTGCACGGTCGCGGAACTTTCGCCGCGTTCCAGCAACTTCATCAGCTCGTAGAAATTTTCGGCGTCGGTCGGGAAATTTATCGCGGAGTCGTACTTCGCGACGGAAAAATTCACCTTGCCCGCGACGCGGCAAATGTGATTCGTGCGAAATTTAAAATCTTCGTCGGCGAGACGCGCAAGCAAATTCGCAATGCCTCGACAGACGAAGACGATTTTCCGATTAAAATTTTTATCCTGCAGACGACGCAAAATGTTTTCCTGTCCCGTGAAGTAAACGTATTCGCCCAAGCCGAAGACAAGCGTAGCGTTCGTCAGCGCGTTCAGCTTTTCGACGAGCAAATCGGTATCGACGAAACAATCGCCCGTGCAAAAATCGGACATATAAATTTGATCGCAGTCGCCGAAAAATTTCTTGAAATCCTCCGCGCCGTCCGAAATGACAAAATACGGGCGCGAAGTGTCGCGGCTCAAGTAGATGCGAATTTTTTTTACGGCGTCGTCAACGCTCAAAATTTCCATGTTCAAGGCTCCTGCAAAAGTTTCAAGCCGACTTCAAAATTTTTGTCCAGCAATTCAATCAGAAGTTTTTTCGCGTCTTCGGCAGGAAGTCGCATGACCCGTTCCGTAACCTTGTCGCACGCATTGCCGTTGTAGTATTTGTTTTCGGCAAATTTTTCGACGACGGCATTCACGCGAACGCTCGGATACCATTGATAAACGTCGCCTTGATACCGCTCCAATTCTGTGCGAACTTCGTCGTTGTCGTCGAGCAGGACGCAATATTTTTTGGTGATAATTTCTCGGCGAAAAGCCTCCTCAATTTGACGGTCGTCATTGAGCGCGGCAAAATACGGCGGACGCTTCGCAAGGTAATCAATCGCGTCACGAACGGATTTTTCGTCGGACGCGGGCGACATAATCGTATCGAAAACTTTTTTGGCGGTTGACTGCTCCGACTGCGGCACCATTGCCAAAATCGGCGTGCGATGAGCTTTCGACCATTCACGCGGCGACTTACTGCCCGCGACTTCACGCCACAAGGTCAGGAGTTCATTTTTAAGTTGCGCGCTTTGAATACGTTTCGCCAAGTCCGAAACATTTTTGTGATAGCGTCCCTGCGAATCGGTGAACGAACTGTTCGGCAACGACGTAACCAGTTGTTTGATTTCCGCGTCGTTCAAGCCGTCGAGCTGATAAGAATATTTTTCGCGCAGAACCTTCAGCGGCTCGGAAAGTGCCTCGCGGATAATTTCGGCGTTATCGACCAGTTGCCGCAAAAAAAATTCTCGTTTACTTTGCGGAACTTCGCCGTGTTCGGTCAACTCCTTCAGGAGCGCGAAAAAATTTTTCAGCGTCGGATAATATTCGCCGATTGTGTCGGCGGGAATTTTCAGATTGAATCGGCAAAACTCTTGCCAACGTTGCACGCAGGCATTGAGCGACTTGCCGTCAATGCCGAACTGTTGACTAGCGACGACGAGCTTGTAATCGACGACCAATTTTTTCAGATCGTCCAGCGCAGTTTCTTTGTCGCGAAGCCAAATTCCGTCGCCCGAAGTTATTCGCCGTTGACATTCGGCAACGGGATTATCGAGCCCGATTTTCCGCGCCAAGTCAAAAATTATTCCGTCATCGAAAGTTTTCACGAAGTCGGTAAAAATTTCGCGACCGCGTTGCTCCGTGAGAAAAAATTTTAAATCGTGGCAGGCGGCGGGATTGTTCGACAAAAATTGCCCCGCGCGCTCCGCCAATGCCGATACGCTGATTTTCTCTTTTGAGTTTGCAATTTCGGCAAGGAGGCGCAAAAAATCTTGATACTTGCCTTCCGCCGCGTCGACGTAGCACCAAAGCGGATAACCCAAATTGTTCAGTTGTCGGCGAAGTTTCTGCGCACACTGCTCAACGGAAATATTTTCGGTCACGTCGAAAATTTCCGCCGCGAACAACATGAACTGCCGTTGATTCTGCGACATGATCTCAAGATATTTCGGGCGATGATTTTTGACGGGCGTTTGTGCCTGCTTGATACCGTCGTTGATACATTCGGCAAGCTTGGCAACGGTCATTGCGCCGCCCGAATCGCCGTCGATACCCGCGCTGAATCGGTACGGGTCGGCGGCGTATTCTTTGAGCAGGAAGCCCGTCAAGAATGCGTGAATGTTCAGCGGCATGAATCCGCGCTCAATCAGTTGCGCAAAAATATCGTCAAAGGAAATGCGAACGTCTTTATCAAGTGCGGCTTTAATCAGTGCGTCGAGTTCGATTTTCAGTCGCGAAATGCTCAAGTCGGGACAAACTTCCCAATACTTGCCGGACATCTGCCACGCGTCGCCCAAAATAATTTTGGCGGACTTCGCCTTGAGCATGGAATATTCTTCTTGAGTTATGCCCGCCTCGGCAAGTCGCTTCAACGGTCCGCTTTGAAAAAGCGTATCGGTGATGTCGGCGTCGTCGAACGAATACGGGTACAGTCGGCGCACGTTGTCTTTGAGCTCTTCGGTTATCCTGTCGACGTTTTGGCAGGAAACTTTTTTGCGCTCGGCGTCGGAATTTTTCGTCGCGGGGCAGTAAACAAATGAGCCCGTCGCGAACGAATTAAACCATTCTTTCAAGCAGTCGGCGGCGTTATTTCGCATTTTGTCGGCAAGAGAGTTGTCCTTACCGCGCCAATATTTTTCGTTGGCGGAATTGTCGACCCAGCGCGTGAAAACGTCGCGGCTTATCAAGTTCGCCGACGCGTCGATAAAAACCAGCCTGTTGTAGCGTTCGTTGCGAATCGCGCCGTCAATGAGATTGTAAATTTTATTTTGCTCGTCGTCGTTGCGGGCGAAACAGACCGCAACTTTGATTCGATAAGTTTCGGCTTCGTTGGTGATTCGATTTATTGTATGCGTGAAATTGTCGGCAGTGACGGCGCGCAAATCGTAGCGAAATTTTTGCGACGGCGTCAGATTTATCGTATCAAGCAATTTGCCGCTGTCGACAAGCTCGGCGGTTTTGACGTTTTCGGCGACGGATTTTTTCAGACGCTCGATTTCCGCGAAGTCGCCGCCCAAAGCCATTGCCGCGAAAGTTTCGACTTTGCCGGGCTTTTTGAACAGAATATCTTTGCGCACCAAATTATTTGCGATTGTGACGGCACGCCCGTTCTCAAGGTCGGTGCCGGTGAACGCAAGCTCCAAATTTTTTTCCGTCGGTCGGAAGATGTCGACGTCGCCGCGTGATTCTTGATCAATCGCCTGAAACAGTAAAACCGTCTTCAAGACCGTTTGCTCGTCGAGACTCAAGCCGTCCTTGTTGAGCGAATACGAATCGAGAATCGCGCGAATCGACGGTTTCAAATTCATGCGCCCGACGTTGCCGCCGTGTTCGTCAGTGCCGCTCTCGTAAAAAAAATTCCACAGATAATCTATCGTCAGCAAGTCGCCGTTATCGGGACTTTTCGTCGCGATAAAATCTTGGAACGCTTTGATATTCGGGTCGCTGTTCTTGATGAAATTAAAAATACTCCGCTGATTGGAGGCGAAGTACGACGCCAAATTTTTCAGCAGAATTGCAGTCAGCGGGTGAATCGGCAGGATGTCGGTCAAAATTTTTTCGTCGCGAATTTTGGCAAAGTCCATGACGACTTCGCGGGGCTTGGCGGTTCGTTCCCTAAGCGCGGCGGTAATTTGCGTCCAAATGTCCTTGGCGACGTCTTTGACTTGGAGCGCGTGCCCGATAAGTTCAAGGGCGATGTTGTCGGGCATTGTGATTTCCATGTGCGTGAATCTGTCGCTGACAATCCGAAAAGCTTGGTCGCCTTCGCCCGCCAGACTTTGTGATTCGTGCGTGGTGATGACGAGATAAAACGGCGCGATATTCGACAGCTCCGCCAGCCGCTGAAATTCGTCGAGGTTGTTGCGGTTGTTGCCGAAGAACTTGGAGAATTCGTCCCAAAACAAAACAATCGCCGTCAAATCATTTTCGGCAATGACTTCGGCGATCCAATCGGTCAAGTCCGGCATGTCGATATCAAATGCGCGGATGCCTTCACGTTCGCCGAGCTTCAGAATTTCTTCGACGAGCTGCGAAACTTCCGCGTTGGGATTTTTCAGGCGTTCGATAATTTCTTCCGCCGACCGATTGGTTAAAGTCGCGGACATTCTGTATTCGGGCTTGCGAATTTTGGCGCGGAACATTGCCAGATTCGCCTCGTCGGACTCAAGCCAGCTTGCGATTTTCCCGCGAAGAGTTTTCGCGCCGTCGAATTTGTAGCCGCCGTTTTTAAGCGCGGCGGTCAAACTCTCGAAGACGGCAAAAATCAATTTCCGCGTGGAAGTTATATCGCCCGTGGCATAGCGCGTCGCCGTGACGACTTTGCCGTTGCGAATTGTGCGGAGCCGTTCGCGAAGGTCAATTTCCCCGCGCAAATTGTCATACTCATCAAAATAGGCGTCGAAGTCGGCTTCGGGGCACGACAACAGATTTTGCATCATCCACAGAATCCGCGATTTGCCCGTGCCGTAGGAGCCTTCAAGCCACAAACTTTTTTTATCGGTGCGCGACAAAGCCCGTTCGGTCAACTTCAACAGCGCGACAATATCTTTGTGCGGAAATGTGCGTTGCCATTTGTTTTTCGGGTCTTTAATGGAGCTTTCGTTAATTTCGGGATAATAGCCCTCGTCGATTGCGAAATACTCAAGATATTTGTTTGGTTCGTATGCCACGCCGTCAGCCCCTTAACGGTCAAATAAATTCAAAACGTCCTGTGATGATTTTTCCGGCACGAGCGAAATTTTTTCGAGGTCGTGCGTAAAAGTCGCGCTGATGAATTCGGGATAATTGGTCGACAGCCCGTTCAAGAGCCGTTGCATTTCGTCGCGGTCGAGCCCGAAAATTTTCGACGGACTGACGCCCGCAGAATCCGAATCGTCAATCAGCCGCGACAGGTTGAATTGATACCAACCGTCCGCCGCCTCCGCGAATTTGTACAGCGCGAACAGGATAACCCGCCCGTCGTCGACTTTCGCCTTCGTGCGCTTCAACACGGAAATATTTTTTCTGTCGCCCGACGTTGTGCCGAAGTTCAGCTCCGTGCCGAGCGGTGTCGAACACAGCCGCCCGAACGCCTTCACGATTGAGTTTGAATCCTTAACGGAAACGCCAACTGCTTGCAAACGTTCTTCGACGACTTCGCGGGCAATTCCTTCACCGACGGGCAAATTTTCTATGTACCAGCGCATTTGCGGATTGTTGTAAGTGAGATTAACGAGAATCAAGCCCCAAGCCGTCGCCGTCGTCCAACCGATTTTTTTGACGAGCGCGGTAAATTCCGTGGCAGCTTTAGTTTTTCGGTCGACAAGTTCGGCGTCAAATAAAAATCGCTTGAATCGCGTGATTTGCATTACGCCGAGCTGATTGGTTTCAAAAAATGATTCGGTGTCGGCAAAAAAATCTTTCAGCCATTCGGGCTTCGGCGCATGGTCCGAAAAAGTATTTAAGCTTCGCATCGTATCGTTGTCTCCTTTGACGGGCAATTTGCCGGAATCGAAAACTAAACAGCCCGCGTTGAGGTCGTGGCATTGCAGGCAGTGGACGCATTTTTTTTCGTCGATATGCAGACCGTCCGCAAAAGAAATCGCGCCGTGCCGACAATTTGATTCGCAGACGCCGCAATTAACACATGCCGCAACCTTGCGGAAGACCGACTTAAAAATTTTCATTGCGGGACTTTTGTCGTAAGCGGCGTTGACTTTGGCGACGACGGTTTTATCGGCGGACTCGTCGACTTCATACGGGAAGGCGGGCTCGCCGACAGTCTTAATCCACTCGCGCCAATCGCTTTTCGGCTCCGTGACGGTGATGTAAAGATATTCGCCCGAAATTTCTTCGCGGTAGTTGGTCACGGGATTTTTCAAGTCCCTGCCGTTGCGCCGATTAACCCAGCCGCCGTTGGTTATGTACGAGTCGATGTTTTCGTCGGTGACGTTGTCGCTGATGTATTCGACGAATTGCCCGACCGCCTGCGGATAAGCGTTGTTGCGGAAAAAATTCGCCCGACCGCTGCTCATCGGACACATAAGACAGCCCGCGCGAGAGTTGCCTTTTTTGTAAGCGTCGTTAATCGGCAAACCGTGCGCGAAAATGTACAGCCAAATTTCCGCCGAACTCCATTCCAAAATCGAGTTGTGGGAGTGTTGACCGCGCTGTTTCATGCCGATATTCTCAACGTCGTAGCCCGAACGCTTTATACTCTCTTGAGCACGCACGCCGACGAAATCCGCGCCGACGTAATCGGGCTTGCCCAAAATTTCGCGAATCTTCAAAGTCTGCGGCGCGGCTTTATGAACACTGCAACACCAGCGCAGGACAGTCGACGGAGGACCGAAAAGCTTCCACGTCTCTTCGGGCAACATCTTCGACGCGGCGCGATAAAATCCGATACCTTCGGCGGCGCATTGCTTTTCGACGGCGTCAACAATTTTGTACGTGTCGGGAAATTCCATGTGAGTATCGCCGAATACGACAATGAACGACGACTTCGGCAAGGCGTGCTTGACCAAATCGAGCAGTACGACGGAATCTTTGCCGCCGCTGAACGCCACGTGGAAACAATCGAGCCGCTTATGCATGCGTCGCCAGTAATTGTAGATGCGCTTGATTGTCGCCTGACGCAAATTTTCCATGAGCTCAAAATTTTTCGCGGACATGCGTTGCAGGTCGACGGGCTGAAGTGTTTGCGGCAAATCGTCGGCAAAATCAAGTTGAGGCTTATCATAAAGAGAGCCGCCCTTGACGACGGCAATTTTCGTTCCGCGATAAAAATAATTTCCCGCCTCCGCCCAAAGATACGGCGCGTCGTTTTGATTTTCGTAGCGCAGACGGCGATCAAAGCCCAAAATATTCATTTCTGCGGCGAAGACTGGGCGCGGCTCTTTTGACATGCGCTCTTCGGTGTCCGTCAGCAAAAGTCCGCCGGTCTCCGCGTCAAATTCGTATTTGTACATGACGGCGATTGATTCTTCATTGGCGCGAAATTTCCTGCGCGCGGGCAATGATACGTGCGGTGACTTTGTCAATGCGTTTCGCTCTGAAGCCGTGAGCAACCAAAAATTTTTCGACGGCGGATTTTTCGAGCGGAATATTTTCTTGAACGACGACCGCGACTTGAACATCGAGGTAATCCGCGAACTTCATGGAATTGGGATAAATCGCGCCGACGTTCGCGCTGTTGGCGACGGGAGCGTCGTAAACGTAGCGGCGGCTGAATTTGCGCAAAAAACTTTCCAGCATGAACAAATTCCACGAATAGCCCGCGACCGACGGAAATCCCGTGAAGCTCGTGACGGAGCGCAGAGAAATTATTTTGTCCCGAACAAATGACGACAACGCCTCGTCGACACCGCCAACGTCGAAACTTATCAGCGAATCCGCGACGAACAAATTTTTATCGACGCGAATCATCCGTTCATGCGCGGCGTCCAGCGCGACATTCGGAGCCGAATCAAAATTTTTCGCGAAGGCAAACAATTCAGCGGCGGACAATTCGTCATGTTCGGAGATAAATTTCCGCAGACTTTGAATCGAATCCCCGCGACGAATTGCGCAGTCGTCGTCGTTCCTTTTGAAAAGTCGTTTGCCGCGCTTGATGAAGTCGGCGGCGAAAAATTTTTCGCAGATGACGTTGCGCAAGTCTTTTTCGGCGAGTTCGGGATTGAGCGCGAAATTTGCCGACAAGCCGTAATCTTCGGTCGCGGCGTAACCGTTCGTGTCGATGGCGGAAAATATTTGTCGTTTGGCGGTGTCAACTTCGTCCGTGTCGAATTGGAGCGCGGAAAGCGGAATGAACTTGCCGTCAGTCGTCGGCAAATATTTTTTCGCGTCGGAGAGTATCGCCGAAATTTTTTCCGACGGGACATACGGCAACCGCGCTTGCAGATCGTCAAGCGACAAAGATTTTTCCGACGCCGTAATAATTTTCGCGACCTCGTAATCGAGCCGAGTCGACCTGCGCGCCGAACAAAATTCATCGAAATAAAAATTTTTGGTGTCAGTCTCCCGCAGAAATTTTTTCAGAACGTCGGGCGAATAAATATGCCGTCGCGCGAAAAAATCCGCGTGCTTGTCGTAAACAGCGCAGTAGCAGGCGATTGAATGCGCTTCCAGAATTTCATCGATAAGCCGCAGAATATTTTGGGAATCGCTGTCGGAAATGAAATAAAATCGTCCGCCATGTAGTATCCCGTTTTTATGAATCGCTTTGGCAATCAAGTCGCGCGAAATATTTTCATCCGCATAATTCGTCGAGTAAATCCGCAAAACTTTGGTGGTGTCGATAAAGTCGTCGCGTATGCCGTTCGGGAAATTGGCGGTAATAATCTCTATAATTTTTTTCACAGCCGAAACACCTCGGTTTTACCGAATGATATAATAACGCAAAACTTACGGCAAGCGACAATGTGGCATTAGTTTTTCGAGACGATTCGTTGGCGCGTTATATTGCAATGTTGTCGCTGACGTTCGCCGCCGACAATATATCGAATTCGATCCGCGCAAGGCAATGAAAAAAATTTTCGTCGAAACCCGACCATCCGTCCGAAGAAAAATCGCGTCGTAATGATATCGGTGCGTTCGTAATTCACAAAAATTCGTCGGCAGGCTCTGCGGTGTTTTTCAGACACCGTGGAGCTTGTCGCTTTTTTATGAGGTTGTGAGCCGATAAAATTTTTCTTTGCACGGCGTGTACTTTATATGTGAGCTTATGTTAGAATTCAATTACTAAACGTTTTAACGCACGTATTTTTAAGGAGGTCATCATGGAAGTTAATCAGCTCAAAAATCTCTGCCGAATCATTCGCGAAGATATTTTGACGATGATTCATCAGGCAGGCAGCGGTCACCCAGGCGGCTCGCTGTCGTCAGTCGAAATTATGACTGCCCTCTACTTCACCGACATAATCAGCGTCGACCCGAAAAATCCGAATTGGGAAGACCGCGACCGTTTTATCCTGTCGAAAGGTCACGTCGCGCCCGTCGTCTACAGCGTCCTCGCCCGCAAAGGTTTCTTCCCCGTCGATGAACTCAAAACCCTGCGCAAATTCGGCAGCATCTTGCAAGGTCACCCGCATATGTCGCATACGCCCGGTCTCGATTGTTCAGCCGGCTCGCTCGGTCAAGGTCTCTCCGTCGCCAACGGTATCGCACTCGCCTTTAAAAAACTCCGCAAGCCGCAACGCGTTTACTGCCTCCTCGGAGACGGCGAACTGCAGGAAGGTCAAATTTGGGAAGCAGCTATGTTCGCCCCGCAACAAAAACTCGATAACGTCTGCGCTATCGTCGACTTCAATCACGTGCAACTTGACGGCACTGTCGAAGAAATTAAATCCCTCGACAACCTGCCCGCCTGCTGGAACGATTTCGGCTGGAACGTTATCGAAGTCGACGGTCACAACGTCGAAGCCGTCTATCACGCCTTCAAGCTCGCCGCCGCTACGAAAAATCGCCCGTCCGTCCTAATCGCGCACACCGTTAAAGGCAAAGGCGTTTCCTTCATGGAGAACGATTGCAACTGGCACGGCAACGCCCCGAACGCTCAACAACTCGAAGCCGCACTTGCGGAAGTAAGGGAGGCGCAATAATGTCTGTTCAAAAAATCCCGATGCGCGACGGCTACGGCAAAGCTTTGTTGGAGTTAATCGCCGCGAATCCGAACGTTATCGCCCTCGACGCTGATGTCGCTAAATCGACTCGCTCTATCTGGGTTAAAGAAAAATTCCCCGCAAATTTCGTCGACATGGGTATCGCCGAACAAGATCTTGTCGGCACTGCCGCAGGTCTCGCGCTCGGCGGTATGTTGCCGTTTACCTCGACTTACGCCGTTTTTATGGCAGGTCGCGCATGGGACGAAATCCGCACGACCGTTTGCTACAACAACCTCAACGTCAAAATCGCGGGCGCACACGCAGGTATTTCCGTCGGTCCCGACGGCGCAACTCATCAGGCTTTGGAAGATGTCGCCTTGATGCGCGTACTCCCGAATATGACCGTCGTCGTCCCCTGCGACGCCGAAGAAACTCGTAAAGCTACGTTAGCTATCGCTGCTATCAACGGTCCCGCCTACATTCGTTTCGGTCGCGAAGCAGTCCCCGTCGTTACTGACGAATCAACGCCCTTTGAACTCGGCAAAGCCCGCACCTGCCGCGAAGGTTCCGACGTTGCAATTTTCGCGAACGGCGCAATGCTTTACGAATCGCTCGAAGCCGCTAAAACTCTCGCCGACGAAAATATTTCCGCTGAAGTCATCGACCTGCACACCGTCAAGCCGCTCGACGTGGAAGCCGTCACTGCCGCCGCTAAAAAATGTCGCTGCGTCGTCACTGCCGAAGAACATCAAATTTTCGGCGGTATGGGCTCCGCCGTCGCGGAATGTCTCGCGCAAAATTTCCCCGTGCCGCAAGAATTTATCGCTATTAACGACAGCTTCGGCGAATCCGGTCAGCCGCAAGAACTCATGGACGCTTACGGTCTCAATCAGTCCGCGATCGTCTCCGCCGTCAAAAAAGTTGTCGCCCGTAAAAATTAGGGACACTCTCGACAGTGTCCCATTGTTTTGCGAAGGAGGTTTGCCTATGAATCTTAACCGCCAATAAGTTTTGCGTCGCGTCTACTGTTCAGAAAGGAGTCTTCATTAAATGTCTAAAATCAAAGTCGCCGTTATCGGTGCCGGCGGCAAAATGGGCACCCGCACTTCTAACAACCTCGTAACAAAATTCCCAGACAAATTCGATGTCAAATTGGTTGAGACTTATCCGCCCGCCGTCGAACGTATCGAAAAAGAACGCGGTCTTAAAGTCACGCCCGTCAAAGAAGCTCTCGACTTCGCCGACGTCGTTATCTTCGCCGTCCCCGACACGTTGATTAAAAAACTTTCCGCCGAATACGTCCCGCAACTCAAGCCCGGTACCGTATTTCTGATTCTCGACCCCGCCGCCGCAGTCGCTAAAGAACTCACCCTCCGCGACGATTGCACTTTCGGTGTCGCGCATCCGTGTCACCCGTCTTACTTCAAATGGCAGAAAGAGGAAGAAGCTTACCTCGACCGTTTCGGCGGCGAAGGCGGTCACCAAGATATTGTCATGTCTAAAATTTGCGGCGACGATGAAAAATTCGCCCTCGCTCAAGAAACTGCCCGTTGCATGTACCGCGCCGATAATGCCTTCGTTATGACCAGTGAACAAATCGCGTTCCTTGAGCCGACGCTCGTCGAAGTCCTCGGAGCAAGCTGCCTCTACGCTATGGCCGAAACCGTCAACGAAGCCGAAAAACGCGGTATCGACCGCAAAGCCGCCGTATCATTCTTGACGGGACACATCTTCAACTTGACTGCAAATTTCCTCGGCTACCTGCCCGGCAATCCGCCCGTCTCCGACGCCTGCAAAGTCGCTATCGGTTTGGGCAACAAGCTTGTCCTGCGCGACGACTGGAAAAAAATTTGGGACGACGATACGCTCAACAAAGTTATCGCCACAATGCTCCACCCCGACAACCCGCAAATTTAATTCGACCGAAAGGATTGTTTCGCAATGTCTAAAAAGTTCCTCGCCGTACTGCTCGGCGTATTGATGACGCTCGCACTTACTGCTTGCGGCGGCGGCGGTGATAAGCCCGCCGATAAACCTGCCGAACAACCCGCTGCCTCTTCCGACAAAAAAGATACGGGCTTGCTCGGTAAAGCCGACGCCGAAAAACATCTCAAAGTAGGCACCACGACTGCGCCCGACGGTCACTATGTCCTCGGTCTCGTCGAAATGCAAAAGAAACTCGAAGAACTTTCCGGCGGCAAAATGACCCTCGACATCTACCCGAACTCCGCGCTCGGCGGCGAATCCGATATGATGGACGCTGTCTCAAACGGCACGCAAGATATGGTTTTGAGCTCGACAGGTCCCATTCCCTCGTTCTCCAACGCAACCAAAAAATGGAGCACGCTCGACCTTCCGTATCTCTTTAAAGACCGCGAACAGGCTTATAAAGTCCTCGACGGCAAAATCGGTCAAGACCTCCTCGAAGGCTTCAACGGCACAGGTATCAAAGCTATCGGCTTCTGGGAAAACGGCTTCCGCGAACTCACTAACAACAAGAAAGAAATTAAAACTCCCGCCGACCTCGCAGGCATGAAAATCCGCACTATGGAAAACGCCGTTCACATGGCAACCTACACGCAACTCGGCTCAATTCCGACCGCTATGGCGTGGGGCGAAATTTTCTCCGCTCTCCAGCAAGGCACCGTTGACGGGCAAGAAAATCCGTTGGCTATTATCTTGACTGCTAAAGTCTACGAAGTCCAAAAGTACCTCTCGATGATTGACCTGTTCTACAGCCCCTGCGTACTCATGATTAACGAAGATACTTACAACGCGCTTTCCGACGACCAAAAGAAATGGTTCAACGAAGCCGCCGAATACGGCAAACAGCAAGAACGTAAAATCTCCCAAGAAATCGACTCCCGCGCCCGCGCCGAAATGGAAAAACAAGGCGTAACCTTCACCGACGTCAATAAAGACGAGTGGGTTCAAGCTGTTATGCCCGTCTACGACAACGACTCTATCGGTATTGACAAAGACCTCCTCAACCAAATTCGCACCGAAACCAGTAACTAATCTGCAACTTCGCAACTCGCCACAAACTCCCGAATAACGCTCAAAGGGGACTGGGAACTTCCGCGCTCCCCGTCCCCTGTTCAATTTTTCGGAGGTGATTTTTATGCAACAGGCTGTCAAAAGTTTCGCAAAACTGGTCGAAGTCGTTTTGGTCATCTTAATGGCGTTGATGGTGCTCGTCGTCTTTTTCGCAACCGTCGGTCGCTACACGCAACTGTTCTCAATCCCGTGGAGTGAAGAATTCGCCCGCTACTGCATGGTCGCCATCGTCTATCTCGGACTTATGCTCGCCTCGCTCACAAAACAACATTTCGTCGTGGAACTCGTCCCGCTGATTTTCAAAAACAAACCCGCCGTCATCAAAATCTGCAACATCATCGTCACTATCTGCATGGATTTGTTCGCAATCTTCATGGCGAAATACGGTTGGCTCGTCGTCAGCAAAATGCTCAATCAAGGTAAGGAAAGCCCGATGCTCCACCTGCCGCTCGGTATGGTTTATCTGCTCGTGCCCGTCGGTATCGTTCTTATGGCGATTTTCTACACCTACCGAATGTATCTGGACTTGACGGAAGAAAAGGAGGCGTAATTCATGGAAGCTGCAGGAATTTTATTCTCGGTGCTGTTTATGTTTCTGTTCCTCGGCGTGCCTATCGCAATAAGCCTCGGTATCGCCGCCGCCCTGACAATGGTTATCACCAGCAATCCGCAATATCTCGCCTCCGTGCCGACGCGTATGTTTACGCAACTCGACAGCTTCACGCTGATGGCGGTGCCGTTCTTCATTCTGGCGGGCAACATAATGGCTTCAGGCGGTATCTCGGACAGATTAATCGGATTCTTCGCGCTGATTCTCAAGCAACTGCCCGGGCGTCTGTCTTGTATTTCAGTCGTGGCAAGCGGATTCTTCGGCGCAATTTCCGGCTCCAATCCCGCTACCGTCGCCGCTATCGGCGGTATCACCGCTCCAAAGATGATGGAACGCGGCTATCCCAAAGACGTAACTGCCGCTATCGCCGCGTCGTCGGGGACGTTGGGCGTCATTATCCCGCCGTCAATCGGTATGGTCACTTACGCCGTAACCGCGGGCGTTTCCGTCACCGCAATATTTTTGGCAGGTTGGGTGCCCGGTATCATGCTGATTCTCGGATTGTGTATCGCCAACATGATTATGTGCAACAAATACGACTCGCCCGACAAAACTTCTTACCCGACCTCCGAATACATCAAAAAATTCAAGGACGCGTTTCTTGCGTTGCTCATGCCGATTATCATTTTGGGCGGCATCTATTCGGGCGTCTTCACTCCCACAGAATCCGCGTCAGTCGCCTGCGTTTATTCGCTGATTGTGTCGTGCTTCGTCTTTAAGGAAATCGACGGAAAAAAACTTTACAAAATCTTCGCCGACAGTTGCGTCAGCTCCGCCGTCGTTATGTTCATCATCAGCATGAGCGCGCCCTTCAGCTGGTTCATGACCACAGAAAATATCCCGACAATCCTGTCGACAACGATTATGACCGCCTTCAGCAGTAAGTACGTGATTCTGTTCGCAATGAATTTGCTGTTGCTGTTCCTCGGCTGTTTCCTCGAAACGCAATCCATAATCCTGTTGGTGACGCCGATACTGTTGCCTATCGCCGTCGCGCTCGGCGTCGATCCAATCGTCCTCGGCTTAATCATAATCGTCAACACTTCAATCGGCATGATAACGCCGCCAATGGCTGTTAATCTCTTTGTCGCGACGGGTATCACAAAATGTACAATCGGGGCGGTGTCGAAAACCATCTTGCCATATTTAGTTTTGGAGTTCTTGATTCTGCTCGCGTACATGTACATTCCGCTGACGTTCGGATTCTCCGTCACACTCCAATAAAATGAGCGACATCATCATCAAGGCAGAGCACCTCTCCAAAGTCTACAAAATCTACGAACGCGACATCGACCGCCTGAAGGAAACGTTTCACCCGTTCCACAAACGCTACAGCAAAGATTTTTACGCGCTCAACGACGTGTCCTTTGAAATTCGTCGCGGTGAAAACGTCGGGCTCGTCGGCAAAAACGGCGCGGGTAAATCGACCTTGCTCAAGCTGATAACGGGCGTCCTCACTCCGACAAGCGGCACAATCGAAGTCAACGGGCGTATCGCCTCACTGCTCGAACTCGGCGCGGGCTTCAATCCCGAACTTACAGGCGTCGAAAACATCTACATGAACGGCTTGCTTATGGGTCAGTCCCGACAAGTCATGGACGCCAAAATCGACAACATTATCGCGTTCGCCGACATCGGTCAATTCATTTCCCAGCCCGTCAAAACTTATTCGTCGGGTATGTTCGCCCGATTAGCTTTCGCCGTCAATGCCTTCGTCGAACCCGATATCCTGATTATCGACGAGGCGTTGAGCGTCGGCGACGCGTTCTTTCAGAGCAAGTGTATCGATAAAATGCGCTCAATGATTTCAAGCGGAGTAACGATTCTGTTCGTCAGCCACGATACTTTTGCCGTCAAAAATCTTTGCAAACGCGCCTTCCTCTTGCAGAGCGGAAAAATCATCATGGACGACACCGCAAAAAATGTTATCCAAACTTACCGCAACATGATGGTCGCCGCTCACCACGACGACGAAACTTCCAACGCCGCAGATACTCTCGAAGACTTTCTGGCGCGTATCAAAAATTATCAGCAGAATCAGCACGACGACTTCACACCGCCAAAAATCACCGCCGAAAATATCCTGCGCGGCAAAGACATCTTCGACAAAAACGCCGCTTACAACCGTACCCAAAACGGTCGCGCAAATTTTTTGAACGTTCAACTGCTCAACTCCCACGGCGAATCTATTTCCGAAGTCGCCTTCGCACAAACCGTCGTCCTGCGCATGGTCGTCAAGCTCAACGAAAATATCCCGCTCCTCGGCATGGGCTATCATATCCGCAACTCTACAGGTATCGACCTGATTTACACCGACTCCCGCTTCAACGGCATGAAGGCTATCTTCAACGGCAAACGCGGCGAAGTCTACATAATCGATTGGCAATTCAAAGTCACCCTCCGACAAGAACTTTACGACATCGCCTGCGTCATTTCGATTCCGACTGATGAATCAATGACCGCCGCCGATATTTGCGATTTCGTGCCCTGTGCACTACAATTCAACGCCGTAAGTCCGAATCCGTACATGAATCTTTTGGGCGGCTACGTCAACTGGCACAACGACTTGACCATTACAAAATTTTTGGCAACCAAGGAGTGAATCACGTGAACTGCTACTGCACCCTGTTCGACTCAAATTATTTGACCCGCGGGCTCGCGACATCCTCCGCGAATTCGACCTGCCTCGCGTGACGCTCATACCCCTCAAAGATTTTGAGTCGCCCGAATTGCTCGCCGTCAAACCAACTCGAACTCTGGTCGAATATTGCTGGACGTGCACTTCCGCAACGATACTTTTCACGCTGGAGAACTTCAACGTGCCCGAAGTCACCTACCTCGACGCCGATTTGTTCTTCTTCGACAAGCCCGCAAAAATCCTCGACGAGTTCCATCAATCGGGCAAAGACGTTTTAATCACCCGCCACAATTACACGCCCGAATACGACCAAACCAAAACTTCAGGCGTCTATTGCGTTCAGTTCATGCCCTTCAAAAATAATCCGAACGCCCTGCACATCCTGCGCTGGTGGAAAGATCGTTGCGTCGAATGGTGCTTCTTCCGTTTCGAAGACGGTAAAATCGGCGACCAAAAATATCTCGACGATTGGACTGATCGTTTCCGCGGCGTCCACGTCATGCAAAATCAAGCCGCAGGTCTCGCGCCGTGGAATATCCAAAAATACGACTGTCAGCCCGGTCCGACCGTCAACGGTGTCCAAGCAATTTTCTACCACTTCCACGGACTGAAATGGATTCGCACTGCCGATAAAGAAGTCTTCACATCCAACAGTATGTATAAACTAAGAACAGGTGTTCATAAACGATTAAGCAAAGTGTGAATATGAGAAATCTTAATTAAGGTCTCGGCAGAAGCAATCGTCAGCTCGTAGTCTTTGCTAGGGTGTGTTGGCAAAATCGAACAAACAAAAAAACATAAGCAATTCTCTGATAAAATAAGTTTGAAAGTCGAGGAATGCTTATGTCAAACTTATTTTATCACCTAACAGACAGTCAGTGGAAGAAGATAGAATTTTTCTTTCCGACAAGAAAAAGAAGAGGACGTCCGCCGCTCAATCCTCGTATCGTCTTCAACGCTAT